>JBAXBF010000458.1:0-2621 GCA_037142095.1 Chloroflexota bacterium | reverse complement strand
AAGTCAAATATGGGCTAGAACTTTCGAGAGCCCCGAATTCGCCAGATAGATATCTTCCTACCATCTGACCGTGGAACGAAGTGTAATACCTAGGGAAATCGATGTATTTGTTCTTGATCTTTTTTTCATCAAGATACTTCAAAAGCAACTCTGTCTGTGTCCCCTTGCCCGAGCCGTCCGTCCCGTCAATCACCACAAGCTTCCCATTTCGCAAATTCATCGAGCTAAAATATTCCAAATTCTTTTTCAAAATCGTACGAATATTCCCGTTACTGTAATGAGCTACATACAACTCAGGATGACCTTCGATCATCATGGGTAATGGCATGGCTGCATCTTTATAGTACAAAGCCAGAACTGGTTTGCCGTGGTTTAATGCGTACTCTATTAAGAAAGCTGTTCCCCAACTAGGTGCCGTCACCTCTGCAATCATCACATCGCTTTTATCAAGCCTGTCTGTTTCTCTCTTAAATAATTCCTTCGGTACATATTGCTTCTGCCACTCACCGTTTGTTAAATCTGGATCCACTACGTGTTGAGAGGTTACAGTGTGGCCTAATTTCTCTATCTCTTTAGCAATCTCCTGGTAAACAGATAGTCTACTCCTATCCAAGCTAATAGAAGCCCCAAAATACACTTTCATTGATTAAACCTCCGCGCTGACATAATAAGCAGTATACACACCTCCACCAGTCCGTTCAATTAACTCCTGCGAAAAGCTTACAGATTTATATCCACATTCATCAATCAATAATTTCCGGAATTCTTCTTCCCATCCATCTTGAGGTTTGTGGACATTAAAAACAACCCTGCCATCAGATTTGACAACTTTTCTCAGAGCAATATATACATTCACTTTATCTTCTCTTGCAACCCAATAATCAACAAATGACGCCATCGCGTAATCGAATTTATAACCATTTGAATCTCGAGCAACGTCTTCAATGTTTCCAACACTCACATTCGCTCCACGAGATTGTGCAATACTTACCATTTCCGGGCTTGCATCAACCCCAAGCATCCTTATAGTGCGATCGCCTGGTTGATTTAAAAAACCTAAACTTGTACCACTTCCAGCATCCAAAATCGTAATATCATTGCCTGGCATCAGTCGAAACAAACTCGCAAAAACGCCCTTTTTAATCGCCATGTCTGTCTGACTTTCATATTTTTCAGCAAAATATCGATAAAATCTATCTCTGTATTTTGGGTTTTTGACAAATGTTGGAAGTAAGTATCGATCAAACCGTTTCTCCCAAACCAAATCTCCGGCAACTATTGCCTGTGGAAAAGTAGGCACGGGATCATCAAATTCCATAGCGAAAGGAATAACTGTTTTGCTGTAAAAATTCCTCCATCTTTTATAATTGAGAATACCTTCGCAAGTAAGATATGCATTACCAATATCTTTAGCGTCCATTCCCTGGCCACGTGGATCCATAAATATATCAGCATGGAATACATCAGGCTCAACTTTACTCAATACATCTAATACGTAATTAAATGCTCCCGGGTCCTTATACAGACCTTCAAAGTTAATCAGTGGTTTATGTTCGATCAGCTCTTCAACATGCAACCCTGTAAATGAGAACTCGTAAATCATTCTTAAATGGGTCAGTAGCACGGGATTTAACCAGACTTTTTCTTTTTCGATTACACGCTCACAATTTTCATGACCTTGAGCGGATTTATCTATTTCTGCTCGCCACTTAGAGTGAGCCATAAGCAAGTGAGGTTGCATTACACTATAAAAAAAACTTATTCCATCAAATTCGCGCCCATACAACCCAATCAACGAAGAAGGAGGAATATCAGAGGAGGGATACTTAGAAAGTTCAATTTGTACCATTTAACAACTCGTCCGGGCAGACTACAATAATAGTCCTATATCATACACCGTCTCGCAACTCACTTCCGCTTTTTTACTCACCCCTCCAACGAAGATCGCCTTCATCCCCACCGCCTGAGCTCCTTCGATATCCACATCTTCCCGATCGCCCACGTAGACTATTTCGTCTGGTTTCAAACCTAGTGATTCAATGGCCGCCAGGTATGGCGCGGGCTCTGGTTTGATCCAGCCCTGGTCATAACAATAGATCCGCGGATCAAAGTCATGGTAGTCTAGCCCTAATTTCGTCAGCTTACGCTCAACCTGGGTCCCCGTCCCATTGGTGATGATAAATAGCCGATAATTTGTTTTCAATTTTTGGATCAATTTGACAAGCCGACTATCCTCAGCGACATACTTTTCGATCTCGATCTGATCCCATACTTCCTGGAAAATCTTTTCTCCGTCTAGACCGAAGCTATTGAGCGTCTTCGTATTACTCCGGTATTCGTCTCTTCGTTTAAGGTATTCTTCCGCTAGCTCATCTGGGTCTTGCGACAGTGCCAGGGCCGCTTTGCGAATCAGGATCTTGCCCACTTCCATCGACATCGCGTCAGGTGCATGATAGAGCGTGCCATCGACATCGAATCCAATTGCTTTTATTCCAGAAAGTTTAGTTTTCATGACTTTAGTATATGGCATAATACGAATGATGCAAGAAAAAACGCATTTTCTTTAAAATCTTCAAAAAACTTCAAACCTAATCCTACTTACCCATTTGCCCCAAAACCAT
>JBAXBF010000457.1:0-2641 GCA_037142095.1 Chloroflexota bacterium | reverse complement strand
AGAGGATAATCGAGATGACAATGATCAGAAAGCGGTTATATTCTTTCTCTTGCTGTGTGCGACTTTTTGATTTTGGAGAAGTTGGTTTTTTAGACATGATTTTTCTTCTTTCCTATGAGTGGTTTAACGATTGTTCCAGGTCGGATATTAAATCTTCTGTATCTTCGATGCCGACAGAATAGCGAATCAGGCTTTCGGGAATGCCCATCGCACTCCGTTCTGCTGGTGTACATTCTACGTGGCTGGTGGTCGCGGGCGGTCCGGCGATCGTTTCAACTGCGCCGAGGTTGGCTGCCCGGTGTGCATATTTCAAGCGTGGCAGGAATCGCCGCACGGCGTCGAAGGTATTTTCCTTCAGCATGAAACTTAACATACCGCCGAAACCGCGCATCTGCTTGCGTGCGATGGCATGCCCTTCATGCGATTCCAATCCAGGGTAAAAGACGCGTTCGATAGCAGGGTGAGCTTCAAGAAATTCAGCGATCTGCTGTGCACTTGCATTTTGCTGGCGGATACGCAAATGAAGGGTCTTCATGCCGCGCAATAATAGATAGGCGGACATGGGATCCAGAGTCGCGCCGTTAATCTCGCGGTAATGGTATATCCTTTCCACCAGCTCTTTTTGACCGCAAATTACGCCACCCAGTGCATCGGCGTGCCCGCCCAGGTATTTGGTTGCGCTGTGCAAAACCAGGTCAGCTCCCAATCGTAAAGGATTCTGGTTGATGGGTGTGGCAAATGTATTATCCACGATGACGATTGCCCCGGCTTTGTGTCCGGCTTCCGCCAGGCGCGCCAGATCAACGACCTTAACGGTTGGGTTGGTAGGGCTCTCCAGATAGAGAACTTTGCAGCCCTTCAACGTTTCGCGTTCGATGGCTTCATGGTCGGTTGTGTTACAGAGTGTCACATCTATATTGAAACGCGGTAGAAACTCGGTAAAGATTTTATTCGTCCCACCATAGGTATCTTTCACAGAGACGACCCGGTCTCCGGGCGAGAGCAGCGTGAACAAAGCGCTGCTGATGATCCCCATTCCGGTTGATGCGCTGGTGGCTGCTTCGGCGCCTTCCAGTATCCGGATTTTCTCCTCGAAAACGTGTACGGTAGGGTTCGTATTGCGCCCGTAGATGTGCCCGGGTTTTTTACCCAGTGCCACATCCATCCACTCATCAACATCTGCATAGCCGAATGAGACGCTGTGGACTACCGGCGTCTGAGTTGCACCCTGCACAAGATATTCTTCTTCGCCCGCCCAGACCGCAAGGGTTCCCTGGTTGGGATGTTTAATTGTCATAGTTTTCTCCTTGGACAAGATTATCGTTCTGTTGGAAAATATTCCAGCGAATTGAATCCTATCTCTAATATAGGCTCATTGCTATTACCTGAAACGGGATATTTCCGCTTTGTCTTTGAGCAAAATTCGAAACCCACAATTTTGAATTTTACCACAATGCCAAAGAAATAATGTCTAACTTTTAAGAAATGGAATATTTCGTATCCTGCCTAAAATGGAAGTAAAATCCCCACTCCAAAACTGACCGCGTTCAATAAGAAGCTAAGGATAAACGCTTCCCAAAAGCTAATACGCTCGCGTAGGATTATTCATTGTGTCTTTTCCCTTAAGGGGATTGATTCTGGTTTGATTTGGGATGAACTTTACCTCTTCTCATGTATTGCAGTCGACGTCTCATCTTCAATTTGAATGGGCGGGTGGGATGCTTCTCTTTTGACGACTGTGGGTGTCCGGTCAGGCGATGGTGTGCGCGGAGTTTCCATACTAAAAAGCACATTAGGACCGAGTGCGATTAGACAGCCTGGCATCAATTGTTGCTGTTTGACGATACTCTCTCCATTCACGTAGATTCCATTTTTAGATCCAACATCTTCAATGATCCACTGATTATCCTGCTGGATGATAAAGGCGTGATGGCGGGATACTTCTTTATCCTGGATGACGATATCATTATCATCAGCCCGCCCGATTAACACAACATCCTTATTCAAAGGAAATCGACGCTTTGGTTCAGGTCCCTGGCGCATTACAAGAAATAATAAATTCTCCATTTATAACTCCCGAAGGATTGTGAATTTGGGTAATGAGCGAGGTGATGTGGAAAAATGCTGAATCGATGATGTTATATCATTATTATAGCGTGAAATAGACTCAAATCAACAATAAATCTAAGTTAGTTTGGGAATCTCGGGTGGGTGTTGGAATCAAATCATGTATTAAGGAATTGAATAATGGAAATGTCCTCAAATTCTTTTTCGATGGTATATTCTGGATGATCTCCGCTCTCACCTCGTCCGCGGCGGTCGAGCTTGTACAATGTAAAATGTTGTTCGAGATAGGGTTGAACCAAGTTCCAATGGCTCGAATTTCCGTTGGTTCCGTGAACCAGGATGAGGGGGGTACCGCTTCCTGTACGGTTACAGGTAAGTATGGTTCCATCTTTTGAAATGATTTTCTCTATCAATACTTTCCTCGTGGTTAAAATTGGCTTTTTGATCGGGCGGATTATATCACATTCATTCTTATATGGTAGATTAAGGAAAAAATGCTTGACATTGGTATTTTTATTTATTATAATATAGACGTCTATACGTTAAAATATAGACATCTATACGACTTCTATTA
>JBAXBF010000456.1:0-2641 GCA_037142095.1 Chloroflexota bacterium | reverse complement strand
GCCATTATACCAACATCCCGCGCTTTGCAGAGCTGAATTACTTCTTGTGCCTTTTGCCGGTAAAGCGGATCACGATACTGGATGAAATTAACCGGAAACAACACCGAATCAAAATCGAACCGCCGTAACGCTTCCAGCAATATTTCAGGTGCTTTTACCCCATGGGTAGTGATACCGATATAACGAGTGAGCCCCTTCTGGCGCGCATCCACGATCGTTTCCAGGGCACCTCCGGGAGCAGTGGCACGGTCAAGTTCGTCAAAGGTGGCGACTGCGTGTAATTGGTATAGATCAAACCAATCCACCCGCAGTTTTCTTAAGGAGTCTTCCAATTCGACGGTGGCTCCCTGGCTGGTGCGCTCCAGCGTTTTACACCCTAAGAAGAAACGATCGCGCATTCGAGGCATCCATGGTCCCAACCTCTCCTGTGCCAAGCCGTATTCCGGAGCCACATCAATATGGTTGATTCCGGCATCGATGACCTTCTGCATGGCTTCATCCGCTTCTTTTTGGGTTAATTTCAATAAGGACACACCCCCAAAAATTGCCACAGTACTCAAATGCCCTGACCTGCCAAATCTTCTGGTCTCCATATCAAACTCCTTTTCAAAAATTATAAGCTGGTTATAAAGTCTTCCCCTTCACAATCCACGCCGCCAGGGCAGCACAGAATACATCTCCTGCGCCGCTGGTGTAAGTACCCAATTGGGAATATTTTAATCATCTATATTGAATCCACCAATATCGCCCGGCAGGGAGTACCGCACACTCCTTTAATTTTCAACGGCAAAGCGATCAGGGTTGATTTTAACATATTCTTCTCACCCGCCAGGCGCAGATTAATCAGCGGAGCCACCAGTAAACGTCCATGTTGAAAGAGCAATTTGACAACACCCTCCGGTCGGGTTGGACTATCAAAACAGGGAAGATCCGCTCCGATGATTGCTGCCCCAGTGTCTAACAGCCATTGCATCGCATCCAATGTAAAATAAGGACTCTCTTCGACAAATCCGGTTTTATTCCACCTTCGTTCCCAACCCGTAGAAATTAACACCGCATCACCCGCATGAAGATCAGCATTAACCGCCCGCAGGTCATCCGCACAGATCGCCTGATTGGGAAAGCAATCCGGCAATGAAAGCACGACCGCCGGACAGATAAAACGTTCAGGAAGCACCTGGTCAATTGTTTCTCCATCAAGAAACAGATGAGCGGAGGCTTCCATATAGGTTCCCATAATGGTGGATAAGGTAAAACGATGGGCGTCCCAGCCGGTCGGACCATCTACGCTGGCAAACCGCTCGATCACCGGCGGTAGAATGAGTGGGTTATCCAGCCACATTCCTTCTTCAATCAAACCGGTTAAATCAATAATATTCATAATATTTATGGAAGAACCCGGTAAGGACGCATCCGACCCCAACCCAGCTCTGGGCGGAATCCTTCAGCCAGTACCACGCCACATTGTAAGCCGCGCGAACGGGACATGATCTCAATAAAATCCAGAGCATTGATACCGTCGTGATCTTTAAGCCATTTTAATTGGCTGACATGACTTTCCAACATCTGTTTCTTAATCGCAAAAGTGTCGCTTATGTCCACAAATTCACTGGGAATGAAATTAAGCCCGCTTAAGACATCAAAATAATACAATGATTGCACCCCCGGGTGCGCCGCATATTCTGTCTGAATGTGCGGCAGGCTGGACAGGAAAGATGCATCAAACACCAGGCGGCTGACCACCCGGTGATCTGGGTGATAATCGTTGGGGGCATGCGTCAGAATAACATCCGGTTTTGCCTGGCGGATTAAATCGACAAAGCGCAGACGCGTCGATATATCTTCAAAAATCAACTCATCCGTGTATCCCAGCCAGTGCAATTCAGCCCCGATGATGGCGGCTGAATTTTTTGCTTCCAGATGGCGAATTTCTTTCAATTCGGAAGCCGGGATTACCATATGTCCCGCAGAGCCATCCGTGGCAATTGCCATGACAACCTTAACCCCCACCTTGGCATACTTTGCCAGTGTGCCGGCACACAATATTTCCAAATCATCTGGATGCGCTCCGACCGCCAACACGGTTTGGACGGATTCTGGGGTTAAAACAGCATCTGTTCTCATAAAGCCTCCTTTCTTAATATGCCGCGCCAAATATCTGGACAGGCTTTCCACTGAGCATAGATTGGCGAGCGCTCAAGGCAACTTGAATAGCTGAGCGCGCATCCTCACCGGTAACAACCTGCGGCGCCTGCCCGGTCTCAACACATCGCACAAAATAAGCGATCTCTCTTTCATAGGCATCTCCCGCTGCGACCTCAAGCGACTGGTTTGGCTTTCCCGGTTCATGCAGCCGAAAAACATTCAACGGCTCACCCTGTTCCAGGCTGGCACCTCCCGCCTGAAATTTGTATTCCAGCATCCCTTTTTCACACAGGACACGTATCCCCGCTGCAAACGGAAAGTCTTTTGGCATATTAAAACTGGCTTCAATAGAAGTTTTCACGCCATTATGATTTCCTAGAATCATGACATGCCCCCAGTCACCATTATGTTCATCAGCCCCGGTAGCGAAGACAGTTTCAGGGGGACCAAAAAGACAATTCAACATATCAATATCATGGATCGCCAGATCCAGGAC
>JBAXBF010000455.1:0-2644 GCA_037142095.1 Chloroflexota bacterium | reverse complement strand
CGGTCTACGCGGGCAGAGGTGAAGGTTTCTTTTTTCCTTTTTTCATGCTGTCTCACGTTTGCTTTGAAAGCGTCTTGCCAAACACGATCGCTTGTATCCACTTGTACGGTTGCACCTGTTTCAGCATCCTCCAGTGTCAAAATACCTACGTCTGGGATATAGGTTTCCAATGGGTCACAAAAGTCAACCGCGATGACATCATGCTTGCGGTTGGTGATGTAGAGGGACTGCTGATAGGCTTCAGGTTCTGCTATGAAATCCGATAAGAGAAAAAGGATGCTGCGACGTTTGAGAATGCGGTTAATCGTGTCTAAACCAAGGCGCAGGTCGGTCTTATATCCTTTTGGCTCAAATGCCAGCAGATCACGGATCAGGCGCAGCACATGGCTCCTGCCCTTATGAGGAGGAATAAACAACTCAACCCGGTCAGAGAAGATGAGCAGTCCTACCTTGTCATTATTGGTGGTTGCGGAGAAGGAGAGTACCGCTGCCAATTCGGCTGCCAGATCACGTTTGAAACGGTTGACCGAGCCAAAATCGCCGGAAGCACTGGCATCAAGAAGGATCATGACAGTCAATTCGCGTTCTTCTACGTAGCGTTTGATGTACGGCTGACCCATGCGGGCGGTCACGTTCCAGTCAATCGAACGCACCTCATCGCCGGGTTGGTAAGGGCGCACTTCATCGAACTCCATTCCCAACCCTTTAAAAATAGCATGGTATTCCCCTGCGAAACTGTCATTGACCAGCCGCCGGGTGCGGATTTCAATCCGCCGGATTTTGCGCATCAATTCGCTGGTAAGCATGGTAAAAGGTTAAGGTACTTCGGTATAATCCAAAATCTTCTGTACGATGTCCGCACTGCTGACGTTTTCCGCTTCTGCTTCGTAACTGATGATGACGCGGTGGCGCAGCACATCCGGCGCGATTTGTTTGATGTCTTCTGGAGTAACGAAACCACGTCCCTTAATGAAAGCGTGTGCCCGTGCTGCTAGAACCAGATAAATCCCCGCGCGTGGCGATGCACCATAAGAAATATAGGGGCGCAGCTCAGCGAGTTGGATCATCTCCGGGTTGCGCGTGGCGAGTACCAGATTCAAAGCGTAATTCTTGATCTTATCGTCCACATAAATCCGTTGAGCGGCTTCACGCGCCTTGAGCAGCAGAGCGGGTTCGATGACGGCTTTTACCGGCGGCAAAACTGCTCCGGTCATACGCTCAATGATCTCACGTTCTTCTTCCGCTTTGGGGTAATCTACAATCACCTTAAGCATGAAGCGGTCTACTTGAGCTTCAGGCAGAGGATAAGTGCCTTCCTGCTCGATCGGATTCTGGGTGGCAAGCACCAGGAAAAGTTCGGGAAGTTTATGGGTCTCATTACCGATGGTTACCTGGCGCTCTTGCATCGCTTCGAGCAGCGCAGATTGCACCTTGGCAGGCGCGCGGTTTACCTCATCCGCCAGGATCAGGTTGGCAAACACCGGTCCCTTGTGTACGCTGAACTCGCTTGTGCGTGGGTTATAGATCTGGGTGCCAATCAAATCGGCGGGTAAAAGGTCGGGTGTGAATTGAATGCGGGCGAAGTTTGCCTGAATTGCCTGGCAGATGGTCTTGATGAGCAGGGTTTTTGCAAGCCCTGGCACACCCTCCAACAAAATATGTCCGTCTGCCAAAAGTGCGATGAGGATGCGTTCGATCATCATATCCTGCCCGACGATCACCTTCTTGACTTCGGTGATAATGTCTTGTAGAAAAATGGATTCTTTCTCGATTTGCTCGTTAAGCGTACGGATTGTCGTCATGTCCATAGGCGCTCTCCTGTAATAATAAGGTTGTGTTTTCTTTTTGGTTAAACACGTCCCTATCATATCACAATCTGAGAAGCGGGGAGATTATCAGAAGATAATGGAGAGATTAAGGAAATCTTAAGGCAGTACTTCATATCCTGTTCAATCCAACCGGTAGTTATGATTGACCTGTTTTCAGAACTAAATTATGTCTTTTGCAAGGTATAATATTCCTGCATTAAAAAGCATTGATCAATCTTTCTCTAACAATGGAGGTATCCATCCATCTCATGGAAAAAACACTCGTACTTGTTAAGCCTGATGGAGTCCAACGCGGTTTGATGGGAGAAATCATCACTCGTTTTGAACGACGCGGGTTACATCTTATCGCTGCCAAATTCATGAAAGTCAGCCCAAAGCTTGCGGCTGAGCATTACGCTGTTCATCAGGGGAAGCCTTTCTACGATAAATTAATTGACTTTATTACCTCAGCGCCGGTAATGGCGATGGTATGGGAAGGACCGAATGCAATCGCGGCTGTCCGTCAAACAATCGGTGCCACACGCCCGACCGAAGCTGCTCCGGGGAGCCTGCGTCATGATTTTGCCCTGACAACCAGACTCAATCTCGCTCATGCGTCAGATTCTGTCGAGAACGGCAAGGCTGAGATTGCGCTATGGTTTAAAGAAGAAGAAATTGTTCCTTGGGTTCGCATTACTGACCCGTGGATCTACGAATAGCAGAAAAAATTTGAATCCTACACCTGAAAAAATCGAAACTCAACTGGATCGGCTTTTATTGCATGTTGAAAAACCGGGCAGATATACCGGTGGTGAGTTAAATCAAGTCGTCAAGGA
>JBAXBF010000454.1:0-2650 GCA_037142095.1 Chloroflexota bacterium | reverse complement strand
ATGTCATGTCCTGCATTTTAATTGCAGGTGGTGCATTTCCGTTTAGAACTCAGCTGTCCCCGCCCTTTTCATATTTGTTGTTATAATCCAGGTATGTCCATTAATCGGCCAGAAAATTCTAGCACCAAACCAGAAAAGTTACCTCGGGTAGGGAAATTATTTCCACGCAAATCAGAAACATTTACAGATCAAGAAATTCTTCCAGGCTTAAAGATTGAGGTTATTACATACCCTCAGCAACCAGATACAATCATGGGCTACATCCCCCAAACAGATAATATCTATATATTTGGCGGGGCCTATGATGCGATAGATCAGGGACGCTACGCTGTAGTTGATCTCGCTGGGTTGCATGAATCTGATCATGCAAATTATTTTCGCTTACCAGTTGCTATGCAAAAAGCGAGCAACGACTTGATCTTGGGCCTCATCGCAACCAATAATGAGGCAAAGCAATATTTTATCAAATTTGTTCAGGCGCTCTATCGGCGGCCAAAAGCAAATTATCTCGATACCCATCTATTTTCAAATCAAAAAGTCAAAGCAATTATTTCTCACGATGATCATAAGCCTGGACTAAAAGACTTACGCTTTTTAGATGTTGATGTTGATGAGAGTGGGAAGACTAGGAAGGTCTACCTTGGATTGGTAATGACGGAATTTTTTGCGTATATGTCGGCCGGTCATCACCCTATAACTTTATTGGATGGAGATACCTTGGAAAATATTAATGTGAAAAAAATTCTCGCAAATATCTCAATATTTAGGAAAAAATTTATTGATCCAAATCCCACTGTTATAGCCAAGTTGCGATGGAATGGCGGCCACGGGCTTCGTAGGCCAATTCCAAATTTCCGGAAATATTTGATTGATGAGTAGGGGAGATACTCGTCATCTCTACCCTAGTCTCGACCCTAGTCTCCCGTCATCTCTACCCTAGTCTTTCGTCATCTCGAGCGAAATCGAGAGATCTCAATTTATGCATTTTCCACTTGTTCAAACTTCACGGGCTCGTAGTCTTTCTTAATCTCCCCATTCACCACAATCTTGCGGAATATGATGGGTATCGCCTTTGCCTTATATCCTCGCAAGTTATCTTGTAGGTTAAAGTGAATATGTGGCTGGCTGGTATTGCCAGTATTTCCACAAAGTCCAAGTTTCTGCCCTTGCTTTATACTATCGCCAACTGTCACAACAATCGAATCATGCTTACTATGACATAGTAGGCTAAACTCCCCATTCTGGTGGTCAATCATTACCATATTACCAACCCCAACACTACGATCCGCCTCACCTGGTTCACAATCAAGGCTCCCGTCAACCACTTGCGCGACGATTCCATCTCCAGGAGATATGACTTCCATCCCATATACACCATAATCTTCTAGCTTCTTTTCGAGTCCTGTGTTATCAATTCGAAAGTCATAGGCATAGATTTGGTTTTGTGGCCCTTTGTCAGTCGGTCGATTGTGATTATTAGTTTCTGGGTTTCTCCCACCATTACTAATCATCAAGGTTCCGTGAAAGGGGAGGATTAGATTTGTCTTTATCATTTATAACCCTTTGCCTGTAGGTTAAATAGCTCGGCGTATACACCATCTTTGGCCAGTAGCTGTTGGTGATCACCTTCTTCAATAATCTTTCCGCCATTTAGCACGAGAATTCTATCGGCGTTTCGCACGGTACTAAAACGGTGTGAAATGATAATCACTGTCTTATTATCCTGCAATTTTTGCACTCTTTCAAATATTTCATATTCTGCCTTAGCATCAATTGCGCTAGTTGGCTCGTCTAAGATTAATATAGGAGCATCACGGTAAAATGCTCGAGCTAGTGCCAATTTCTGCCATTGCCCTCCAGATAGATCCATCCCTCCATCAAACATCTTCCCAACCACTTGTTGATATCCGTTTGGCAGATTTTGCAAACATTCTTCGATCCCTGCCTTCTCAACAACTTCATTCATAAGATCTTTATTATTTTGGTTCCTGGTATTCCCCAATACAATATTCTCTTTAAAGGTAAATTGATACTTGATAAAATCCTGAAATAAGGCACCCACACTGGTTCTCCATTTCCCAAGGTCCACATTCTTGATATCAGTACCATTCAAAAGAATTTTCCCCTCTGTGACATCGTAAAACCGTAGGATCAGTTTGATAATTGTCGACTTTCCAGCTCCATTTTCTCCAACGAGCGCAATCTTTTCGCCACTATTAATCTTCATATTAAAATTGTGCAAAATATTTATTTCCGTCCCAGGGTAACGAAAACTTACGTCCACAAATTCAATTTGAGTTGGAGTTGGTTCATTGGGAATTGTAGTAATGTCTTTGGTATTAGTCGTGATTAACGGCTTCATGTTCATAAACTCAAAAAATTTATCTATATATTTGATTCGAATCGACATGCTTGAATACTGGCTTAAAATCGCTTCCGCACTTGATGCTAGGTTCATTGTTTGTTGAAACACCAAGGTAAATTGCCCTATGCCTAGTGCTCCGCGAAGTACTCCACTAATAGTTAAATATTGAGTATAAATAAAAACCGAGAACTGCAGCAATCTACCAGAAATAAGCCCAATCATCATAGGGTTTGACCCGTCCCCTATAAACTAAGACAAGTTTCTAAGGTAAAATAGCCAAAAACA
>JBAXBF010000453.1:0-2653 GCA_037142095.1 Chloroflexota bacterium | reverse complement strand
TCATCAAGGCTCAGCGTCCCAACATTACGAAAATCATCACCCGTGATCTGGATGTACTCTCAGACATAGCCGAGCGGCTCCAGGTGACCCTTTTTGGCAAGACGTATGATTTAGCCGGGGTGGCAGATGAATTCGCTTTCACCCTGTGGAATGAACTGGACTATCGCCGCGAAGGCAATAACGCAGACCGTTTCCGTAGGAATTTTGCTAAAGAACCCACTTTATACATTCCAAAAATCTATTGGGATCTGAGCACTCCCCGCGTCCTGGTAATGGAGCGCATCAGTGGCATAAAAATTGATGAAGTAGACCTCATTAAGGAAGCAGGTTACGATCCGCATCAGCTTGCGCTCAATGCTGCCCATATCATCATCAAAGAAATTTTGGATGATGGATTTTTCCATGCAGACCCGCATCCCGGTAACCTGATCGTGATGCCAAACAACGTCATCGGTGCCATGGATTTTGGCATGGTAGGCTATCTCAATGACAACGATCGTCTTAATCTCATCAGACTTTATACCGCTACCGTTGAAATCGATGTGGATTCGTTCATCGAATTGATTATCCAAATGGGGGGAGCAGATGCCGAGGTAGATCGCGTTCGTTTAGCCCGCGATGTAGAAAGGATCTTAAATCAATATGCTGGTACACCTCTCAAGGATGTCCGGGTTAATGATTTAATGGATGTGGTTCAATCGATCATGTTCCGTTACCATTTGAGACTTCCCAGTAATTATTGGCTTTTGGCAAAGACTTTGGTATTGATGGAAGGGGTTGGTTTACGCCTAGACCCTAGTTTTGATGTCTTTGAAGTATCCAAACAATATGCTCGTGATCTGACATGGAAACTCCTGCTTCCTAACCGTAAGATGCTGCAGGGAATGCTGCGCCGCAGTAAGGACTGGAGTGATTTGTTCACTCGTTTTCCGCGGACCACCTCCCGGCTTCTCTCCAAGGCAGAGAGTGGCGATTTATTCCAATTGACCATCAAAGACCTTAACCGAATTTTAAGTGAGTTAGATCGTTTGGTAACGCGGTTAGCGATTAGTTTAATGCTTTCCGCGATCATCATCGGTATGGCAATGCTTACACCATTATTTTCAAATGGAAGCCTGGTTCAATGGTTGATTTTATTAGGTTTTGTAAGCATTTTCGTTCTCGGTGTTTGGTTCTTAATTTCCTTAATTCGCTCAAAAAAAGAATAGAGGAGAAAATATTTTGGAAATCAGTTCTGGCATTTACCTGATTCCAGGTACGATGGCTCATGTCTATATGATTGTGGAAGCCTCAGGCTTAACATTAATGGATACAGGACTCCGATACAATCATTACAAGATAATAAGATACATTTCACGACTTGGTTTTAATCCCCACAATATAAAAAACATCCTCATCACGCATTCAGATTATGACCACTATGGGAGTTTATCCACATTGAGAAAAGTCAGTCAAGCGAAAGTCTATGCTTCAATGCAGGATGCGGCAGCGATGAATAAAGGGGAGTCATCGCGCTCATTAAAACCAGCAGGTCTACTCGGTATTTTATATAGGCTTACCTTACCCTTTTTTCGGGCGAAACCATCCGCTGTAGATGAAATTATTCGAGATGGGCAAATATTACCGATTCAGGATGGGATTCAGGTAATTGCAACCCCAGGGCATTGTCAGGGACACACTTCTTATTATTTACCCTCGCGTAAAATTTTGTTTTGTGGTGATTCTCTCCGCTCAGCTAATGGTGTTTTAACCGCTTCTATTCAGCATATGAGATATGACCAGACGCTTGCCCAAGAGTCAGTACGCAAACAAGCAGCTCTTGAACCAGATATTGTATGTCCAGGACATGGTCCTGTAATCTTCGATGCTAAAAGGAAATTCCCTGCTTTATGAATCAGCTATGGGATGTGGTCATCGTTGGCGCGGGTCCTTCTGGTTCGACGCTTGGATATGAACTTGCCAAGTCCGGTTTGCGGGTTGTCATTTTGGATAAAGAAATATTTCCGCGTTATAAACCATGCGGGGGTGGGTTGACCATCAAGACCGTCAATCGGATTGGAACGGATCTAACTTCAATATTTAAAGATACCATTAATGCAACGTATCTGACCTATCGGATGCAGGATGAGCATACCTTAAATAGCAATTTACCCATTGCTTATACAGTCAATCGGACTGACATTGATTATTTTCTTTTACAGAGGGCACAGGCAGCCGGCTGCGATTTTTTGGAAGGTGAAAAAGCGCGAGATATTATAATCGATGAACAAAGCGCTGCTGTCATGGGGGATGTACATACCTATAACGGTAGGATTGTTGTTGGGGCGGATGGTGCTAATGGTATTGTGGCGAGATCGATGGGTCTGATGGAGGATGCTTTTATCGGCGTCAGTATCGAAAGCGAAGTAGAAGTAAATAGCATCGCATTAGATCATTGGAATCAGCATGTATTATTGGATTTAGGCAGTGTGTTTGGTGGGTATGGTTGGGTTTTCCCTAAGCAGGACCACTTATCTATCGGGGTTGCAGGACCCCAAGAGCGTGCCGCCGAAGTTCAGGCGTATTATCAGGCTTTCAGTGAACATTGGAAAAAAAACCTGAACGGATACCGGCTTATTCAAAAGCGTGGACATCGTTTGCCAGTGCGTCGCAA
>JBAXBF010000452.1:0-2659 GCA_037142095.1 Chloroflexota bacterium | reverse complement strand
ACAAAGCAATGTCCAACCAGCCCTGCCGCATACCATAATAGAGCCCAAGCTACCATATCTGTTGAATGACTATCAAAAGCACCGCGTTGGAAAAGCATAGCAATGACGGGTGTACGCAAAATGATCAATCCCACACTGACGGGCAGAGACAGAAATAGAATACCACGCAGCGTCGCCACAAGAGATGCCCGCATCTGATTATATTCTCCACGAGCCACCTGGGCTGAGAAAGTGGGAAGAGCGGCGATGGCAATCGCTTGTGCAATGGCGGCCTGCGGCATGTACATCACAATCCATGCAACCTTAATCGCGGTTAAACTACCCTGAGATAGCCCGGAAGCAATAATGGTATTGACAACAAAATTCAATTGTACAACAGCTACTCCCAACAAACGGGGAGCCATCAAGCGTGCAACATCTCGAACCGCTGCTAAGTGCAGACCAAGCATAAAAAAGTAACGCCGCTCAGGAAGCTTAATTAATGCAGGTAGTTGTACAGCCAGATGCAGTGCGGCACCCAGCACCGCCCCACAAGGAAGTCCATAGACACCCATCCATGGCACCAGGAAAAGGACACCCAGGATAACTCCAATACCATACATACTGGGTGCAAGCGCTGGCCAGAGAAATATCTGGTGACTATTGAGAATACCCATCAATAAACCACTAATGCCAAAGATAGTTGGCGAAATAAGGAGAATTTGCAACAAAGAAGCAGTGAGCGCCTGTTGTTCAGGGCTAAACTCTGGGGCAAGGATATAATGAACGATTTGCGGTGCGAGAGGAATAGAGATTAAACTTAAGGCAGACAGAAGAATAACAATGATATTCGCAACCGATGAAGCCAACTGCCACGCCCCATTCCGATCATTTTTGGTTAAAAAGGATGTGAATGTTGGGACGAAAGCAGAAGCCAATGCGCCCCCAGCGATAAGATTAAAGATTAAATCAGGAAATGTGGAAGCAGCATTAAAAGCATCCACCTCCAAGCCTGTACCGAAAACACGCGAAATTAAAATCTGACGTACCAGTCCAGTCAGACTACTAAAGATAAATGCCGCCATTACAGTTACAGCAGCACGCGCAATTTGACGATTAGCACCCTGAGCACTTCCATCCATGCCAAGATTATACCAGTATATAGAACAATTAATAAAATCCTCGGCGTCACAATTGGGATGGTTTCCAAATCTGCATTCCCACTGAATTCCTATTCGTAGCTAGAATCAAAGAGAGCCGGGCACCATTCCGGCTCTCTATAAGGAGGAGAAGAAGAGAAATCGTCTGCTGTTACTTAAAGTATAATAGCATATATTTTCTTTTTTCACTTGACGTTACACCTACGCTAACCCTACAATTGCCGTACGAATTTGCATAATCTGCTATAATAACAAAATGAATGAGAATATGATTAATAAATCTGAATGCCAGTCCACACGCTGGATCAGCAGTGTGAGGGATACACCACTGGGTGTTATCTGGGTCGCCGCTTCTGAAAAAGGGTTAACAGCAGTAGAAATGGGGGTAGATGAGGGCATGTTCCGCCAATCTCTTGGTGCTGGTACGGATATTATTCCTGACAACGAGCGAATATCTGTCTATTTGGCACAAATCGTACAGTACCTTTACGGAAAACGCCGCCAATTTGATTTTCCTATCGATTGGTCAGTGCTCACGCCTTTTCAAGCACGCGCATTGCACGCCACATTTGAAATCCCTTATGGTGATACAGCCTCATACGGAGAAATCGCCGCGCGAGTTGGCAATCCCCGCGCAGCACGTGCTGTTGGCAGGGCAGAAGCCACGAATCCCATGCCACTTGTCATTCCATGTCATCGCGTACTTGCTGCCAATGGTGATTTATGCGGTTACGGAGGAAATGGTGAAGAAGGCTTAAAAACTAAACGCTGGCTTTTAGATTTAGAACACGATTCTTAGGGTTCCCTAAGGAGCTTGAATGGTGAAATCTGTGAATTCAAATTTTTCCTGGGCGCCAGCAGGCAATTTAACTAGAAAGCCTACATAACCTTGATATAAACGTTGGTCTGTAAGCTTAGCAACTGACTGACCATTAATAAAGAAGTCATAATAGCTGCCATTCACTACAACCCCAAGACGATTCTTCCGCCCAGTCTGGATAGCATCCGATTTTTTCCAATCTGAGAGTGTCTCCCACTGCCCGTTGGCATGAAGATTGACCATGAAAGTTTGATCTTCACATACAATGAATTGGTAAAATCCCAATGAGGCATAATCGTAATGAAAATATAAACCGTAGCAAGCTTGATTTGACGTACCTTCTATACGTTGTGTCGAGATACTGGCAAAATATGGACCTGAAAGAATCTTAATTGTAGGGTTCTGGCGAAATGTCATTGATTGATACGTTTCATCTATGGTTAGTATATATTTGTTGTCCCCTATATCAGCTCTACCAGAAAAATAATCATCCTTCAACATACCAATTTGTCCGTCTTCCAAGGAAGTAGCAAATGGGTTTTCCACTACTGTTTGCCATTGCGTTGGAGAAGCCATAAATTTTGGGTCTAAAGAAGGTCTGGAAACAAAGACTTGGCTATCTTTCTTGATCTCACCGGCTGGAAAAGTGGAAATTCCATCATTAAGAGAAGTATCAAATATTAGGTTACTTTGAAGATTG
>JBAXBF010000451.1:0-2661 GCA_037142095.1 Chloroflexota bacterium | reverse complement strand
GAAGTGGCGCAGCGTCCAATTGACCGAACGGTGAAACCAGGTGTCCGGCTTGTTCCAGGGGCAGACCTTGATGCACGTCCCGCAGCCGGCGCCGCGCTGGTTACCAATGCGCATAGATGTACAGCGTTTCACGTCCAATTCCCACTTCTCATAGCCGTTGTAGATGATTTTGTCTCCATCGCTGATGGCGCCCACCGGACATTCACGGGCGCACTTCTTACAGGCGGAACAAAAACTCTGCAAACCAAAGTCGATGGGTTTATCTGGCATAAGCGGCATGTTAGTTGTAACGATGGCGGCTTTGAAACGTGCCCCCAAAAATGGATTGACGACACTATCTCCCAGGCGGCTCATCTCCCCCAATCCAGCCCATACCAGAATGGGCGGCACGATCACCTGGTAATTCATGGCATGGTGTGCTCTCGCCGGGTAACCCAGTTCGCGGATATAGGCTGCCAGCATGACCGCGATATAGGCGGAGGCGGAGTAAGCCCGGAAACTCATCGCGTTATTGATCCAATCACTGCCGGTGGAGGCTTTGGCGGTGCGGTAATCCTGATCCACCAGAACGGCGATCGCATATTTATGGTTGAGGATAACTTGCTCACCGTCCGGGGCACGCTGGGAATAGATCGCGTAGGTGGGCAACTCGCAGATACCCACCATGTCAGCCCGCAGGAAATAAGCAGTTTCTTTGATGTGCTGGCTATTGGTTTGCGGGTCTTCGGTAAGCGGGGCCGCTTTGGGTAATATCGCGCCGTCCACGACATCCTCATCTCCCAGGGCTTTCGTCATCTGGCGCATCACGCCCGAAAGAGGGTGTTTCATCACGAAGCGGCTTGACTCGTGCTGCACAAATGCGCCAAAATCACCCTGATCGGCGCGTTCAAATCCGTTCTGGCGTTCATCCACGCGCCGGATATGGCTTTCATTGATCAAGGTTGTTGGTCTTTGGATTCTTTTTAGCCGATCCCGATCCATTCCCTGTATGATTTTTATGCCGGGATTTTCCCGATTAACTTCCAGATAAAGCGGTGAAACTTATGAAAAGATTTAATCGGCTCGGCAAACATCATGATGCACTCACCGTACACGACCTTGATGCCGTTTTGCTGGCAGAATTGAATGGCGTCCTGCGATTCGGCGCCCTGCTGTATCCAAACCCGCGGAATGCCTATCTGTGCGACTTCCCGGACGACTTTCTCCGTCTGAGCTGGTGGAACGACTATAATCACGCCTCCGACGGTTTCCTGCAATTGTGCCAGGCTTGGATAACAGGTCACCCCGCCAATGCTTTTGACCTGGGCATGTACAGGCAGAAGATGATACCCCTTTTGGGTAAGTTCCTTATAAATCATATTTCCGAATTTCTTAGGATCACGCGACATGCCTACCAGGGCGAGTGTGCGCTGTGAAACAAAATCTTCGATCAAGGCTTTACTGTTCATGAAAAATCCTCCTTTCATATCCGATTAAAACCAGTTTCTACAGGATCACGGGCGATTATCCCAATTTCCCCTTGACCCAATTGTGAACGCTTTGTAAGGCTTCGTCCAGTTTGGTAGCGTCCTTGCCGCCCGCCTGTGCCAGGGTGGGCTTGCCGCCGCCACCGCCGCCCAGAGGTTGAGCGACAAATTTGACCAGGTCTCCCGCGTGGAAACCACGTTTGACCAGATCTTCGGTAACCGCAGCGATCAGCATGGGTTTGCCGTCCACGATGGATGCCAGTACCGCCACCGCTTTTTCGGGATGCTTCTGGCGGAATTGGTCTGCCATGCGGCGCAGGGTGTCCGCGTCGGCGTTGGAGGCGGATGCTGTCAGGACTTTTATGTCACCAATGCTGGCGGGATTATCGAGCAATCCGCTTAACTCGCTGGCGACCAGATTCTGGCGCAGCGTTGCCGCTTCTTTGCGTACTTGATTGATTTCCGCTAGCAGTGCGCTGACCTTTTCGGGGGTTTGCATGACGCCGACACCCATCATCGAGGCACTTTCGCGCAGTAAAAGCCGGAATTGCAAAACGAGGTCATAGGCTTTTTGCCCGGTTACCGCTTCAATGCGCCGGATGCCCGCTGCCGCGCTGCTTTCACTGATGATCAGGAATAAACCGATATCGTTGGTCTGCTGGACATGCGTGCCGCCGCAGAGTTCGTAGGAAAACGGATCGTCACCGATGGTAATCGTACGCACTTCCTCGCCGTACTTCTCCCCGAACAATGCCATCGCCCCCTCTGCCTTCGCCTGCTGCAACGATTTGACTTCAGTCTTTAGATGCCAGTTATTCAGAATTCGCTGATTGACGTTATGCTCGATCTTGTCAATCTCCTCAACCGTTAATCCTTCCGGGTGGGTGAAATCGAAACGCAGGTAATTGGCTGCCACCAAAGAGCCTGCCTGACGGGCGTGTTTACCCAGCACCTCATGGAGAGCCGCGTGCAGTAAATGGGTGGCGGTGTGATTCCGGGCGATGTCTTTGCGCCGCTTCTGATCGACCGCCGCGACGACAGCATCCCCGGTTTTGGGAGTGCCGCGCAGCACTTCACCGCTATGCACAATCACCCCGGCTGCCGGTTTGCGCACATGATCGATGCGGATTTCCCAATCTGCATCTTTCCCTTGAACAGTGCCTGTATCCCCTACCTGCCCGCCCGATTCAACGTA
>JBAXBF010000450.1:0-2668 GCA_037142095.1 Chloroflexota bacterium | reverse complement strand
GGGGAAGGGGTCTGGGGAAGGGCTTCCCGTCCCCAGCGCACCGGTTTTTTCTGATCTCAAATTGGCAGAATCGAGTCATATGAAAACCTCTTTCCCCCCTCTCCAAAATTCTTATTTTGGAGAGGGGGCGGGGGTGAGGTAGAATTTTGGAGGTGCAGTATATCGGATCTATCAGGTCAATCCATCGGACGTTATCACATCGTTGCGCCATTGGGTGAAGGCAGCATAGTGACCGTCTATCAAGCCCCCGACCTTTGGCTGGAACACAAAATTGCCATCAAGTTTATCCCCCCTTCGATCCCATACTGTTATTCCATCACTTTTCCGGTGGTGCAATATCGAAGGTCTTTACAACTGGATTAGCACTCCATTTTGCGGGATCATCCGATACCACCTGTATCACATAGTATTTGGCGCCGCTCAAATCCCCGTTTTTGTTGAAGTTGATCGTCCCGCTGATCCCTTTATAATCTTGGATCGCTCGCACAGCTTTGGCAACTTCGGCACGAGGCGGTACTTTTCCACCAGCCGCCTGAGCTGCATCTGCAATTGCCTTCAGACAGATTCCGGCAGCATCATAAGCTTGGGCAGCAAAAGGTTGGGGGGCGGCGTTAAACTTGGCTTTGAAATCCTGAGCAAATTGCGCTGCATCTGGATACAATTCGACTGGACCGGAAACAGTCGTGTAGAATGTACCGCCATCGCTTAAAAGCGCCTTTCCGGCGATCTTCACTGATTCTGGTGAGTCATAACCATCATCGCTCAAGAACATGCCTTTGAATCCCTTTTCACGCGCTTGTTTGAAGAGAACATTCGATTGATCGTACATACCCCCAAAATAGATTACTTCTGGATTAGCCGCTATGGCTGGGTTGAGGATAGCAGCAAAGTTAGCCTTCTCATCTGTGCCTTCAAAACCAAGCACCTTGATTCCATTCCTTTCCATTTCAGCCTTGAAGAATTCGGCTGCCCCTTGACCGTAAGCCGTTTTATCATGGAATAAATAAGCCCGCTTCATGCCAATACTTATGGCAAATTGAGCAGCTACTTGCCCTTGAACGTCATCCCGCCCAACGATCCGGTTGACTTCCAGATATCCCCGATCAGTGACTTTCGGATTTGTGTTAGCGGGCGAGACATTTGCCAAACCTGCGTTATGATATTCTTCTGAGGATGGGATTTGAACACCAGAATTATAGTGACCCACGACGCACAATACCTCGGGATCGGAAACGATCTGTTTAGCGTTGGCAACACCCGCATCCGGATTCCCTTGATCATCGTATGCGGTTAATTCGATGGTGAAACCTTCATCCATCAGTGGTTTTGCCAATTGGTCTATAGCCAATTGAGCTCCATTTTTAATGTCAATGCCAACTGCTGACATACCCCCAGATAATGGGCTTTGGCTGGCTATCTTTATCTTTCCGCTCGCCTTCGGAACAACTACCTTGGGCGCCTCGCTCTGCGTGGTCTGGGTTGGTTGGGAGATAACGATCGGTATTTGGGTCGGCGGTATAGACGTTGTCTTTCCGTTCAACATATTGATTAGTAGAACCGCTACCACGATCAGTCCAATACACAAAATGCCCATTCCGCCTGCCAATCCCATGACCCAGCCGGGTATCCTCTGTTTTTCTGTTCGTTTTTGGACATTTGCCTGGCTGGCATTTTCATACGGTAGAGGTTGCTCTTGTTTCTGCTTTTCCTCAAATGCCGAAGGGGGAGTGATAACCACGGTTTCGGCTGGAACCTCTATCGTGGGTTTCTCATTTTCCTGCTCCGGTCTTATTCCCGCCAATCTCTCCAGCGTTGCGGCAAACTGCTCCATAGTCACATAGCGCTGCAAAGGATCCTTCGCCAACGCCTTGTAAAGCACCTGCTCGACTTCAAAGGGCAGTTCGGGATTCAAATCGCGCGGGCGCAGCAAGGGTTCGGTACTCTGCTTCACGAGTATTGCGGCTGGTGTATCGGCTACATAGGGCTTGCGCCCCGTCACCATCTCATAAAATACAACTCCCAGGGAGTACACATCCGTTTGTGGCACCACTTTATTCATCCATTGCTCGGGTGCCATGTATTCGGGGGTTCCCACTCCCACACCCGTGCCGGTCAGGGTCTGTCCATCTTCAAGGTCGAGAATCTTTGCCACCCCAAAATCGGATAATAACGGCTGTCCCTGATTGGTAAGCAGGATATTAGCAGGTTTCACATCGCGATGGATTGTTTCCTGCTCGTGTGCATATTGCAGGGCGAGCGATACCGGTACAAGCAGGCGGGCGGCTTCCTGATAAGGCATCGGTTTGCCTGCCCGAGCTTTCAACTTATCCTTCAAGGTTCCCCCCGCCAGGTAAGGCATCACCAGGTAAGGTGTCCCTTCGTAATCCCCGTAATCGATGACCTGAACGATGTTCGGATGGGTAAACTTCGCCATCCGTTTGGCTTCCCGTTCAAACCTTTTTTGGATTTTCTCAAGATGGTCGGCTGGAATTTGTCCGGTACGAATAAACTTAATTGCCACTTCGCGCTCCAGACGCGTATCGTAGGCTTTATAGACGGTCGCCATCCCGCCTTCCCCTAAAGGTTCAATGATATGATAACGACCAATGGATTGACCTGACAAGTTTGGCATATGCACCTTCCGTGTGTTTACCGAAATAGTATCATC
>JBAXBF010000449.1:0-2670 GCA_037142095.1 Chloroflexota bacterium | reverse complement strand
AAGAGCAGCCGTGGAATTTCGCCCAACCTGCAAATTGAGGAACTGGCAGAAAATGAACCTCCCGATGTGAGTCAAAAACGCCCGACCGGTATCTTCCCATTGGTTGGTGGCATATTAGGTGTCCTCCTCTGGCTAGCAGTGCAACTGGTGCATCTATCCAGACGAAATTTTCAACCATGACTGAAAGCAAGCGATCCAATATCATCCACATCTTGTGGATATTCTTCTTATTGGCGCTGCCAGTAACCAGTTTTCCATACTTTCCGGGCAGCATTGGTGGCGGAGCAAGCGTGCGACCACTCTCTGTATATCCCCTAATAGTGTTGTTGATTCTTGTGATCACACCAACACTCTGGAAACGACCTTTACCAAGGACTTTGCTTCCCTTTCTGGCTTTTATCCTGGCTGCCACCGCCAGTGCAGTCTGGGCAGCCACTCAAAGCATGGGAGAATTACGCGCTGTCTCTCCTTTGATGCGCGGAGTACGCGGTCTGGCTGCCTTAGGCATTGGAAGTGCGTTTTACCTTGCCGCGATGATTATCCCACGATCCATAATAGATTTGCGAGCATCTCTCCGCTGGCTTTACACCGGATTCGGTCTGGCATTAATATGGGGATCACTCCAAATCATTTATGTTCTCAAACCGGTCCCCCAATTCTTTGCTCTGATGAGCCAGGTACAACGCTTCATCTCCTCGCGGAAATTGATGCCCAAAAGAGTTTCCGGTTTAACTTACGAACCGAAATGGTTCGCAGAACAGATTTGCTTTCTTTTAGTACCCTGGCTGCTGGCTGCCGTCGTTACGCGTCAGAGCGTCTTCCGCTGGCGTTGGCGCTGGGTTACCATTGAATTAATTCTACTGGCATGGGCAAGTATTGTGCTGATCTTCACCTACTCGCGCACGGGTGTCTTTGTCCTGCTTATCCTGTATAGTCTCGCTGCACTATTATTCTGGAGGCAATTATTCCACTTCCTCCATTTAGATCAATTGACTCTTCGCCAGGCATCTTTCAAAGATTGGGCGATGCGGATCACTCTGGTATGCGGGGTGATCATCCTCGTTTTGGGTACAATTTATATCGCCGGAACAAAGAACAATTACTTTGCCCGCTTATGGACCTTCTGGAATTCGGAAACAGCGGGAAGCGATGACTATTTTGAATATATCGCCTTCAAACAGCGCTTCGTTTACGCCGATACAGCGATGCGCATCTTCGAAGACTATCCGCTGCAAGGTGTTGGACCTGGAAATTACGCTTTTTATTTCGATACTTACCTTCCCAACCAACCCTGGAATCGCCAACCGGATATCCTGCGCCAAATTACATACACAGAGGGAAGAGATAAGCTCATCACCCCTAAGAATCTGTTCGCCAAGATTTTGGCTGAGACCGGTTTGATCGGTTTCGCGACCTTCCTTGTTTTTATCCTTGCCATTTTAGGATGTATGATTTACCTTCTCCTTTCTTCCGAAGAGGAATGGAAATATTTTGGACTGGCGGGATTATTTGGGATAACTGCATTCGTTATTATTGCTTTCTCGTTTGATTCCTTTGCCATCCCCAGTATGTGGATTCTTTTTGGGTTTATCACTGCCGCGTGTCATTTAAGGAAAGCTATGAAATCAAATCCAACGTAATACTATGGAACTATGGTAACTCCTCTAGAAAAGGCACATTTAACCGCAGATTTCCGATATGAATAAACTTCCCACCCCCATCTCCATCTTACGCAGTTATTTCATTCTTCTCTTTATTGAAGGAACGCTGGCTTTGCTGCAGTTCTTTTTGCTGCCAATCGATGTCAAAAAAGGTATCCTTTTGGGGTTGTCCTGGGCTCGCCTGACGATGATCGGCGGTACTGCTTTCCTTTTACTGGTCATTGTCGTCATGATCTATCTCGTTTGGCGGGATACGAGAATAACCCGCAGATTAATTTCATTTTTGAATACGGCATTACGATGGGACAGCATTTATCTGGCGATTCTCTGCTTGTGTATCCTGACTACCCTCGCAAGCATCTATTATTATCTATTTTTATTTAAAGTTACCGACTCGGCTTTATCCGCTTATTTACTGCGCCTATCTCCGTTCGTATTTTGGGTTGCTCTTGGTGCGCTCCAGACCCTATTTAGTGTGCGTATCTGGCGATTTGGTTTTGAGCTTGATGGCACCCCCAAACAGTTAAAAACCTTTCTCTCCAGCATCATCGTCTATATCATTCTTCTCTCGATTACTGCTTTCATCAGCCTGAGCCGGATTGGACTTACCCAGGATATCCATGTCAGTTTGAACTGGGGGGATCCAGGTACTCCATTAATGGGTCTGCAAATTTTCGGGGCATATCTAGCCAGTATCAGCGTCTTCCTCTTTTATCTTCTATTAACCTCGTTTCCAAAAGTACGCGACATCCTCCAGAAGCCAATTTTTCTGGATTCTGTAATCTTCTTACTCTTATGGATTCTGGCATCCTGGCTTTGGCTGGCAGAACCTATCCACCCGACTTACTTTGCCCCCAAGCCGCGTCTGCCAAATTTTGAAGTTTATCCTTACTCGGATGCCGGCAATTATGACTTGACAGCGCAATATCTTCTGGCTGGGAATGGCATTCCAGGTATAGCCAAACGCCCGCTATATTCTACATTTCTGGCGGGACTACATGCGCTGAGC
>JBAXBF010000448.1:0-2671 GCA_037142095.1 Chloroflexota bacterium | reverse complement strand
GACAATTCTATCTTGGCTTTCTCGGCACCTTCCTTCAGACGCTGGAGAGCCTGGCGGTCGAGACGCAGGTCAATGTTGTTGCTGCGCATGAACTCCTCTGCCAGATAATCCATCAAGCGCTGGTCAAAATCATCCCCTCCCAGGAAGGTATCGCCACTGGTGGAACGCACCTGAAATACGCCGTCTCCTACATCAAGGATGGAGATATCAAACGTACCACCGCCCAGGTCATAAACTGCGATGCTCTCATTCACCTTGCGATCCAGACCATACGCCAGGGAGGAAGCGGTCGGCTCATTGATAATTCGCAGGACTTCCAAACCAGCAATCTTACCGGCATCCTTGGTAGCATTGCGCTGCGCATCGTTAAAATACGCCGGAACGGTGATCACCGCTTGGGTTACCGGTTCGCCAAGATAAGCTTCGGCATCCTGCTTCAGCTTTGCCAGAATCATGGCAGAGATTTCTGGCGGTGAATATTCGCGACCGTTCATTATCACGCGCACATCCCCGTTCGATCCCTCAGCCACTCTGTAAGGCACACGGTTAATGGTGCGCTGCACTTCTGGATCACGGTATTTGCGACCCATGAAGCGTTTGATGGAGAAAATCGTGTTCTCAGGATTTACAACCGCCTGATTGCGAGCGGCTCTGCCAACGATACGTTCGCCGTGGGCGTTAACCGCCACAACCGATGGTACAGTACGCTCCCCTTCTGCACAAGGAATGACTGTCGGCTCACCGCCTTCCATCACTGCCATAACAGAATTTGTCGTTCCAAGATCGATACCCAGTATTTTACCCATAATGTCATTCCTCCAATGTGCGAACATGTGCACATGTTAAGCACAAAATCACTGCGCCACCCGCACGACAGCAGGACGCAGAACCTTATCACCAATGATGTACCCTTTTTGCAATACATCTACGATTTGACCGCTCTGATATTCAACGCTTGGTTCCTGTGAAATGGCTTCATGGAGGTTAGGATCAAAGGCTTCTCCACAGGCTCCCAGCGGCATTACCCCATCGGCTTCAAGCGCATTCTTCATTTTCTGGTAAATCAAGTTGATCCCACCCACCCAGTTGGATCCCTGGATATTTTCGGGAACGTTCGCCAAGGCTCTCTCCAAATCGTCGGCGACAGGCAAATAACGTTTTACGGCGGAACCAACAGCCAGATTACGCTGCATTTCCTGGTCGCGTTCGATGCGTTTTTTATAATTGAGAAATTCAGCCTGTGAACGCTGCCAACCTTCGAGATATTCCTTGGCCTGCGCCTGGACACGTTCCAATTCATTGCGCAGGGTGGCAAGATCTGAGTCCGAAGCCCTGATCTGTACTTCCGGCTCACATTCTGAAACTGCCTGGGATGGCTGAACCTGATCCAGGACTTGTTCGCTTTCCACAGCAGATTCATAAGCCGATTCAGCTTCTGGCTTACGATTAATAAATCCACTTTTCTTTTTAAATGACATGGACTCTATGCTCCTATTCCATACATATCTGATACTAAATCGCTTAAAACACCGGCGACAAAACGCACGGTTGAAATGGTCTGTCCATATGGCATGCGGGTAGGTCCCAAAACACCCAGGATACCTGTTAGAATATTGGGCGAGCCGTAACGGGTTAAGACGATAGAGCACTCGCGCAACTCGTCCCAGGCACCCTCACCACCGATGAGCACCTGCACTCCACCGATTTTGGGACTGACCACAGCCCGGGTGAGCAAATCCTCCAAGAGGGGTCGCTCTTCCAGGATGCGTAAAGCCCGGCGAGCCGCATCCGTTTCAGAGAACTCCGGTTCTGCCAGAATATTCGCCAAGCCATCACGATAAATCTCACCGCCCAGCGACGAACGCCGCATCTCCTCAACCGTCAGGCGCAGAATGTCCTGCTCGAGATTATCAAAGTTATCGGGAATGGACGCAATGGCATCGGCGTTCAAGCCTTCACATTGGACGGTCATGCGCTCGGCAGTAACACTCAAGCGATCCTGAGACACCGGCTCGGGTAGAAACAACAACTGTTGGCGCACTTCCCCCCCCATGAGCACAATCACCATCAGAACTTGCCTACCGCTGGTTCCAATCAGGCTCAAATGTTTAAAAAGAACCTGGTGCGGATGAGGGGCAGTCACCAGAGCGGCTGCTTGGGACTGGTGAGCAAGCACGGAGACCGCTAGACGCATCCACTCTTCGATATCATCCTTCGCCTGGTGAAACTGGTGTACAATCATACGCTGGGTCGCGCTCGGCAGGTCGGTCTGCACCATCAATTGGCGCACAAAATAACGGTAGCCCTTTTCGGTCGGTACGCGCCCGGCAGAGGTATGCGGCTGGCGCAGATACCCCTTCTCAGTCAATTCCAGCATCTCATTGCGTACCGTGGCAGAGCTCATATCGAGTCGATAATGTTCGACCAGCAGCTTAGAGCCAACCGGTTGAGCCGTCTCCGTATAATTGCGCACAACGAGGGCAAGGATGCGATTTTGGCGCTCGGTAAGTCTTTCCATTCGTTTCCCAGGATTCCGACACTATTTTTAGCACTCTTACCAGTCGAGTGCTAAAGCACATTAAATGATACCATGCCCTTAAAATGAAGTCAAGAAAGGGATAACAATTAAAGAGAATGTTTATAAAAGGTTAATCTATTGGGGATGCTGGAA
>JBAXBF010000447.1:0-2674 GCA_037142095.1 Chloroflexota bacterium | reverse complement strand
TTGTGCGGTCGACGCTTGCATCATGAATACACATCATTTCCCCGTCACGGCTCAGGTGGAGGTCCGTTTCGAGGATATCGGCGCCGTCCGCAAAGGCTTTGCGAAAGGCAGCCAGCGTATTCTCCGGGCAAAAAACCGAGTCACCACGGTGTGCCATCACATAGGGTTTTGTCCGTCCAGGAAGAATCCAGTTTCTCATATTTTCATCGATACAGTTGAAACCCTTTAACATCATACCATATTATTCCTGCATCGTTTCATTAATTATGAGTTGTGGTAAAATTTCAAAATGAATAATCCTGATGCCGCCAACAAACGCTCAACCCAGAAAGCCGCCCGCTGCGGAGAACCCTCCTACGTCTGGCGGGCGGGTCAGGAACGGCGATTGAAGATGATGCTGGAGGACGCGGGGGACTGTGCATACGGGGATGTGCTCGAAAATGGCTGCGGAGTGGGCACGTATATTCCGCATCTCGCCAAACATGCCCGCAGCGTCACTGGACTGGAATACGATTTTGAACGCGCCAAAGAGGCACGCGAGCTTTCCAGCCGCATTTTGTGCGCAGCGGGCGAGAGTCTGCCTTTTGCGAATGCGGTGTTTGACCTGATCTCGAGCAATGAGGTAATTGAACATGTTTCTGATGACCGCCAAACGGTTATGGAAATGGTGCGCGTCCTGCGCAAAGGGGGGCGCATCCTGCTCTTCTGCCCGAACCGCGGTTATCCTTACGAAACGCACGGCGTTTATTGGCGCGGTGAGTACCATTTTGGTAATATTCCGCTGGTGAATTACCTGCCGCGCATGTGGCGCAACAAGCTGGCGCCGCACGTACGCGTCTATACCCGCCGCGACCTGGAATGCCTTTTCGCCGGTTTACCCGTTCGCTTCATCAAACGGACGGTTATCTTCGGCGGTTATGACAATATCGTCCGGCGTCTGCCGCAGTTGGGTCCTTTCCTGCGTTTTGTGCTGCAGGGATTGGAGAACACGCCGCTGCGCAGATTGGGCTTATCGCATTATTGGGTGATCGAGAAAATATGATCGGGCTTGAAAATCAGGCTTGACATCTCAGCCATGCGGCAATATAATCGTAATAATGACGCGGGTGTAGCCAAGTGGTAAGGCAGTAGCTTCCCAAGCTACCATTCGTGGGTCCGAATCCCATCACCCGCTCTGAAACATCTTTAGCGGTTAATCCGCTCCCTGACTTTCATCTATAGAATAAAACCCAAAAGTCCTGAATAACTGGAATAGCATTATGGAAGGATTACGAATAATAAAACATACGACTAGCACCAGGCTTACGATTAACTTGCCTGTTTCGCTGGTTGGGCGAGATGTCGAGGTCATTGTTCTGCCAACAGAGCCCCCGATGGAAACAAGAGAAGGATTTCATCCTGAAGCTTATTTCGGAATTTATCGAGAGCTGCACCTCGACGCGGATCAAGAAGCGATGGATTTGAGGAACGAATGGGAGAGAAATTTCTAATCGATACGAATATCCTCATTTATATCTTTTCAAATGAATTAGATGAGCGGACGCGTGATAGGTTGATTTCTATCCTCAACCATTCTTTTAACATTTCCGTAATCACCAAAATCGAATTTTTAGGCTGGCGCAATCATACAGAAGACGGATACAAAAAAGCAGTATCATTTCTCAAAAAAGCTAGCATTATCGGATTAAATACTGATATTATAGATGAGACGGTAAACCTAAGACGCCAGTACAAAATTAAGATGCCAGATGCTGTGATCGCCGCAACAGCAATTTCTCATAAATTAAAACTCGTCACTCGAAATATTAATGATTTCACCATGATAAAAGATTTGGAATTGTTTAACCCATTTTAGGGTTTTACTCAGACGTTTTTTATCTCAGCGGAAAATCTCCAGGCAATCACCTCTTATAGAGACAATATAAAGATTGTCCACTTGCTCAGGGGAAAATACACCCCACTCACCAAGATGATCATAGTCCAAGGAAAAAAGATCCAATACGTCCGACCGAGCATAACCGTCCTTAAAAAACCATACAGTCGCTTTTTGCTCTCGATAAAAAGCCTCCACAGCCTGTTTATCTCCGCTGAACTGGCGCAATTCGGCGACAAAGGATAGACAGCAGCATTGACTTCCGCCTGTATCACCCATGCCACTTACAGATTTTAAAAGCAGGCTGTCTTTGGGGTGTGATACGTTGCTAAATTTATACTCCAACTGCTTGAGATGATACTGATTTACGACTTCCGGGATGAAAAAAGGCGAGGTTAGGAGCAGAATCAAGAACAGGATTCCTACCATGGCTACAAGGATGGCGTTCTTCAGGGTGTAGCTGGATCTGTTTTCTAGCATCGCAAAACTTCCTTATTGGACTATCTTAAATCCGTTTCTAGCTGAGAAATGAAACATCTGTGATTTTAAAAAAAATCGATTCTCCCCGATATATAAAATTTCCAGTTTAAAAAAAAGATTCAGAGACACCAGAGATTCAGAGAAGACAGAGACCAGAGTCATAGAACGACCGCCGGACGGAACCCGTCGTAGTAGTCCCCGCTGCGGGATAGTACCAGTGGCGGAAAGCACAGCGGGAGTTGTCTTGATGGTTGACGAAGGCACCACCACGCAACACGCGGTCACCGGTTCCGCCCAATTCCTCACGCCCTTCATTTCCTT
>JBAXBF010000446.1:0-2684 GCA_037142095.1 Chloroflexota bacterium | reverse complement strand
GTACTTTATAAATTACAATCTATTGTTTATTTCCTAATCGGGCGCGTTCTTCTTCGGCGACACTTTCTTCTAATTTCTTATAAAGTGGTGCAGGCTGTTGCAGTGTCTGCCCGGCGGGTAACTGGCTGGCGACCCATCGACCGCTGGCTTTGGCGGGTGAATATCCCAGGACAGTGTGGGTGCCGAGTTCATCCTGTACGCTCTGGGTAAGTTGTTCTCCAAAAATCGGTTCGCTATAACCCATAAAGGTATGCAGCCGTTCGCAAGTGAATGGCAGGAAGGGCGCAAACATGATCTTTAAGGAGTCGATCACCCGCAGCGCAGTATAGATCGTGGTTGCCGCTGCCAGTTTATCGTGTTTTATCTCGCTCCAGGGAGCCATCGTGTCCAGGTACTTGTTCACTTCAGATGCCAGGCTCATCGCCTCAGAAATGGCATTGCGCAGGTGGACTGCTTCGAACTGTTCCGCCACCGTCGTAAAACCAGCTTCGATCTTGCGGATGATTTCCTCATCTGCCGGACGCAACACACCTGGCGTCGGGATCACTCCTTCCCAATGCCTATAAGCGAAGGAAAGCACACGGTTTGCCAGGTTTCCCCAGGTCGCGACCAGTTCATCGTTGTTGCGGTGTACGAAACCGGACCAGTCCCAATCTGTGTCTTTGGTTTCGGGCATATTCATGGTCAGATAGTAACGCAATGGATCCGGATCGTAGCGGGTGAGCGCTTCCAGCCCATCGATGACCCAATTGCGACTGCCGGAAATCTTCTCTCCTTCCAGATTCATGAATTCGTTTGCCGGAATGTCGTAAGGGAGCGTCAAGGGTTCGCAAGGTTTCCCTTCGAAATACTCTCCAAACTCTTTTCCTGCTCCGCTCAATTGAGCCGGCCAGATGACGGCATGGAAGGGAATATTATCTTTGCCGATGAAATGGTAGGTGCGAGCCTCCTCGTTCTGCCACCAGTCCTTCCACGCATCCGGCATATTATTGATTTTTCCCCACTCGATGGTTGCAGAAAGGTAGCCAATGACTGCCTCAAACCAGACATACAGGCATTTCCCGTCCCAACCATCCACCGGCACTGGGATTCCCCAATCCAGATCGCGGGTGATCGCCCTGCCGTGCAGGGGTTCGCTTTCGATCTGTCCCAGAGACTGGCGCAAGACATTCGGGCGCAGGTGTTCTTTACGTTGGTTTAAGAATGCCACAACATTGTCCTGTAATTTGCCCAGGTCCAGGTAGAAATGTTCAGTCTCGCGTAATTCTGGTGTAGAACCATCCGTCTTCGCCCGCGGATTGATAAGCAAGGTGGCGTCGAGCAAACTACCGCATTTATCGCATTGATCGCCGCGGGCATTGGTAAACCCGCAGAGATAACAAGTACCTTCCACATAGCGGTCGGGCAGATAACGTCCTAACGAAGGAGCATACCATTGGCGTTGGCGTTCATTGTAAAGATAGCCATTCTTCTTAAGTGCCAGAAAGATTGCTTGAGATACATGAAAATGATTTTGTGTGTGAGTCGAGGTGAACAGATCATAATCCAGACCCAACTGCTGAAACAACGCCAGGAATCCCTGGTGAAAGCGGTCATAAACTTCAATCGGAGTGCTTCCCTCGGCGTCTGCCCGCACGGTGACTGGTGTGCCATGTGCATCGGAGCCGGATACCATCAAAACGCGCCTGCCGCGCAGGCGTTGGTAGCGGGCGAAGATATCTGCCGGTAAGTATGCGCCGGTCAGGTTTCCTACGTGAATCCGAGCGTTGGCATAGGGCCAGGCGACACACACAAGAATATTTTCAGTCATAATTTCTCCTCGTTAATTCTTCTTGTCCAGAAGGCTTCTTAGTACTGCCAGGCGTGAGTCGTCCGGCTCATCTTTATGATTACAGGTTGTATAGTTGAGGTTTTCTCCACAGGTCGGGCATAATCCCTTGCAATCTGGTTTGCAAACGGCTTTGATCGGATTCTCCAAGAGGACATAATCGCGCACGACCGGTCCGATGTCAAGATAACCTGTGGGTGGTAGGATCATATCGGTATCCGAAATGGTATGTCCGGGGAAAGCATAGAGTTCACTGAAGTCCACACGAATGACCAACATGAAGGGATCTAAACAGCGCCCGCATTCTTCTTCTCGCTCGGCACTCAATAAACATTGAACCAGCAGCCCTTCGGCTGTGCGGGTGATATGGATGTGTCCGGAGACATTTTGCAGAAAGATATCCGGTTCGATATGCAGCCGCTTGACTTCCACTGGAAATACCCGGCTGTAGCCGTAAGTCTCTGCAACGATAAAACCAACATTAAAACGTAAAGGGTGATCTAATTCAGACATGGGATAAACTCTTTTGAGATGTTTTTAGAAGGAAATATGATAACATACTTTGAGGGGTAAGGGTAGGATTCGGCAAAACATGTCAATGATAAATTGTTGCTTTATTCCTGGCAATAATATATGGTTTAAAAGATCATTTTTGCTTGTATTTCTCTGAGAGATAAGGGTACAGGTCTTCCTCGATAATCTCGGCAACTTTACGCGCTCCCTCGTTCGTGTAGTGAACAAAATCATAATAGTAACGCGAGCTCTTCGGCATTTTATCCGCCAGGTCGATCACGAGTACATTCTTCTCTTTCCCTATGTCTTTAAGAGCCGCATTATATTTCTCTAATAATTTCCA
>JBAXBF010000445.1:0-2684 GCA_037142095.1 Chloroflexota bacterium | reverse complement strand
ACGATCCATTATGTTCTTTTTTACCGGCTGGGTGAAGATGCCTGGCTACAATATCCCCTTTCTACAGAAAATATAACGATTGGGCGTGATTCGAGTTGTTCCTTAATGCTGGATCATCCCAAGGTGTCACGCGAGCATGCCGCAATTCAATACAAGCCAGATGGCATTTGGCTTACTGACCTGGATTCAAAAAATGGCACAAAAGTTGGCGAACAGCGGATTGGTATTAATCTTCCCATTCGTTTGAATACTAATCAAGATTTTACGATCGGTCCATACACATTCAAAATCGTCGAAGAAGAATTTAACCCTGTGGCGCTTCACCAACCTGTTATCTCAATGGTGGCTGCACCCTCTGTACCGCCGAATCCGCCTAAAAGAAATGTCCAACGCAAATATATCCCTTTAATAATCGCGGCGTTTGGCGGTGTCTGTTGCTTGTCAGGTGTATTTATTTACCTTGCATCGCTAGTCTTTTTCTCGCCGCAAGAGGCTTCAAAGCCAGGTTCCAAGACACCAGTAGTCGTTGTAAATACCGCCCGACCGGGCGCGAAACCAACCCCTCTTGCTCAAAAACAGACCTGGTTGGTGATGATTTATTCCAATGCTGATGATGAAGCTCTCGAACTTGACTTAATATATGATATGAATGAAGCAGAGGCGGCAGGTTCTGATAAAAACGTAAAGACCGTCATCCAAATGGACCGGGCTGTGGGTGGCTATCAAGGGGATGGCGATTGGACGACCACCAAACGGTTTCTCGTGTCAAAAGATGAGGATATGAGTCATCTCAATTCAAAGGAAATATCAGATCTGGGTGAACTCAATATGGGTGAAAAAAAATCCCTGGTAGATTTCGTTACCTGGGCAGTAAAATCCTATCCGTCAAACAAATATGTTCTTTTCATATCCAATCATGGCAGCGGATGGCCCGGTATCAGTTATGACAGTGATCCTCCCAACCCGGATACAGAAAATGGTTCAAAAGGGATTACCATCACCGAACTTGATGAGGCGTTGGGAGAGATTCGCACGCAGACGGGCGTAAAACGCCTGGATGTGATTGGATTGGATGCCTGCTTAATGGGGCAACTCGAAGTCTTTACATCTCTGGTACCGCATGTGCGCTACGCAGTGGCTTCTGAAGAAGTGGTGCCCTGGACAAGTTTTGCATACCTCGGCTTTTTGAAAGCTTTGATTGCCAATCCAGCAATGGGTTCTGATGATCTTGCGCGAAAAATTGTATCCACGTATATCGATGAAGATGGTGCGATTTTGGATGACGGACTGCGCGCTGATTATGCATCCGAGGTTTATGGGAAAGAGACGATGAGTGTGAAAGATGTCATCAATTCGGTGGGTGCAATTACTACGATTTCAGCCGTAGATTTGGATGCTATTCCTCCCCTTCTCAAATCGTTGGATAATTTAACCAATGCAATGACTAAAACAAACCAGGAGTCGGTGGCGCGGGCGCGGGCTTTTACGCAATCTTTTTATTCCGTGTTTGGCGAAGATGCTCCGCCCTCATATATCGATTTGGTGCATTTTACCCAGATGTTAAAATCAGAAAATAATGAAGCTGGTGTTACCCGGGCTGCAGATGAAGTTGCCGAGTCGGTGAAAAAAGCTGTCATTGCCGAGAAACATGGATCTCAAAGACCAAGTGCAAATGGTATTGCGATCTACTTCCCTAATTCGGGACTGTATGGAACCGACTATGCGGGCTTTGATGCTTATACAAAGGATGCCAAACGGTTCGCAGAAGAGTCACAATGGAAGAATTTCTTATCTTTTCATTACACGAATACGCCATTGCAGAATAATAAACCGGAACCAGGCGCGCAAATCAGTGCACCTGGTGCCAGCGGTGTTACGATTGATCCCATCCAAGCTTCTGAAACAGCGATTCGCCAGAGTGGAAAGACTACCTTGCAAACCTCTGTAAAAGGACAACGGATCGGGTATATCTATGAAATGGTGGGATTGTATGACCCGGACTCCGATTTAATGCAAATGATGTATGCAGACTACCTGATCTCAGAAAAGAGTAAATCGATCGGAGGAACCTATTATCCTGACTGGGGAAAGAGTGGTCTGATCAAAGTTTCCGTTGATTGGAAACCGCGTTTCTCAAATATTACCGATGGTGAAAATTCGGAGTTTGCCTTGCTCAAACCAGATCAATATGGGGCGACACCTGAGGAGATTCAGTATTCCGTCAAAGGTATTTATATTTTTGGCGATACTGGCAAACAGCGTTCCGCAAAGATGATTTTTGATAGTGAAGGCAATATGCTGCGGGTGCTTGGCTTTGCTAATAAAGAACTGAGCGGGGCGCCGCGTGAAATCACCCCCAAGGACGGAGATAAGTTCACTATTCTCAAAGAATGGGCAAGATGGAGCAAAGTGAAACAGGGTACACTTGAGTTTGTTGACTCTTCTGGTGGAACATTAACCTTCAGTACGAAAAAATTCCATTGGGTGCCTGTGCTTGCCGATCCTTCTCCTTATCATGTTGGTTTTCTGGTCGAGGATTTGGATGGGAACCGTTATGGTCAATTTACCGTCATTACTGTAAAACCGTAAATTTGATGTTTTCCAAGGACTGCATGACGAGGTGTCTATCAATTTATGAAAAAAGGATTTCAAGTTATTCTAATCCTGGGGTTGATCGGGTGGGT
>JBAXBF010000444.1:0-2685 GCA_037142095.1 Chloroflexota bacterium | reverse complement strand
GTGTTTGATAGTTTTTGCCAGCTTGGCGGATATAATATATGCACAAGGGAGACACGCATGACTACTTCACGCTTACCTGGCTTTTATAACTTGACCCGCGAGGAACGCCTGGCGCTGCTTGCCGCGCAAAACCTGCTTACCGAGCAGGAATTGGCGGCTTTGAGCGGTACACCTGGACTGACCCCGCATCAAGCGGATGCCATGATCGAAAACGGGATTGGGGTGTACGCTTTGCCGGTTGGGATCGCCTTGAACTTCCTGATCAATGGGAGAGAAGTGCTAATACCCATGGCGGTCGAAGAACCATCCATCATAGCGGGTGCCTCGTTCATGGCGAAGCTGGCGCGCGCCGCGGGTGGTTTCAGCACGAATGTGGATGAACCCGTGATGATCGGGCAAATCCAGGTGCTGAATGTCGCCGATGTTCATTCCGCCCGTCTCGCCATCCTGGAGCAAAAGAAGCGGCTGCTGGCGGTTGCGGATGAAGTCGATCCTGTCTTGCAGCAATTGGGCGGCGGGGCGCGCGATTTGGAAGTGCGCATCATCGAGGACTCACCCAGCGGTGCATTCCTGGTGCTGCACTTGCTTTATGATGTGCGCGATGCGATGGGAGCCAATGCCGTCAATACTGCCTGCGAGCGTCTTGCACCGTTAGTGGAGGAGATTACTGGCGGGCGGGTGCTGCTGCGTATCCTTTCCAACCTGTCTGACCGGCGGATTGCCCGGGCGCGCTGCACGATCCCCCTGGCAGAACTCGCATTTGGGGATTTTCGCGCCGAGGATGTGCGCGATGGCGTGATCGCGGCTTGGGCTTTTGCAGCTTCTGACCCTTACCGGGCAGCCACGCATAACAAAGGTATCATGAATGGGATCGACCCGATCGTGATCGTAACGGGTAATGATTGGCGTGCCGTGGAGGCGGGTGCGCACGCCTATGCTGCGCGCACGGGTCGTTATTCAGCCCTCAGCACCTGGGGCAAGGACGCGCACGGCAATCTGGTGGGCACCCTCGAATTGCCACTGGCGGTTGGCATTGTGGGTGGGGCAACCAGGGTGCATCCGGGTGCCAAAGCCGCCCTCAAATTAATGGGTGTCCAGTCAGCCCAGGAATTAGCCGGAATCATGGTCGCCGTGGGTCTGGCACAAAATCTGGCAGCCTTGCGTGCCCTGGTGAGCGAAGGTATCCAGCGCGGGCACATGACTCTGCATGCCCGCCAGGTCGCCATCGCCGCCGGCGCCGAAGATGAACAAATCACCCGCCTTGCCCAGCAGTTGGTAGCTGAGAACAAGGTACGTATCGATCGAGCCGAAGCAATTTTGAAAGAGTGGAAAAATGGAAACAAATAGAGAAAAGAAAACACCTGAAAAACTGTTACTTCAACCAACCCATAAAGTAGGAATTATCGGGTACGGCGCCTATGTGCCGCGTTATCGTCTGCCGGGAACGGAAGTCTCGCGCATCTGGGCGGGAGGGCAGGCAGGCTTGCCTGTCAAAGAAAAGTCCCTGCCGGGTCCGGATGAGGATGTGGTTACCATGTCCATCGAAGCCGCCCGCAACGCTCTGGCACGCGCCGCCATCGATCCGCAGGAAATTCGCGCCGTGTGGGTCGGTTCCGAATCGCACCCCTATGCAGTAAAACCCAGCGGTACGATTGTCGCCGAAGCGATTGGCGCCTCGAGCAGCATTCAGGCTGGCGATTGGGAATTTGCCTGCAAAGCGGGTACCGAAGCCATGGTCGCCGCCATGGGTCTGGTCGGTTCACAAATGGCAAAGTATGCGCTGGCAATCGGCATGGATACCGCCCAGGGCAGACCCGGCGATGCACTCGAATACACTGCCGCTGCTGGTGGGGCGGCTTTCATCATCAGCGCGGCAGAAGAGGCTCTGGCTGTAATCCAGGCGTCCTATTCCTATGTTACCGACACGCCTGATTTCTGGCGGCGGGCGGATATGAAATACCCGGAACATGGGCAGCGTTTCACCGGTGAACCGGCTTATTTTGAGCATATCACCCAGGCAGCCCGCACGCTCATGCAGGAAATGGGTACCTCTGCCATGGATTACCAGTACGCCGTTTTTCACCAGCCGAACGCCAAGTTTCCGCAGAACGTGGGTGCCATGCTGGGTTTCAGCAAGGAACAGATCGAAGCCGGATTGCTCTCTCCCGTGATCGGCAACACCTATGCCGGAGCGGCATTGATCGGCTTGACGGCTGTGCTGGACGTGGCGAAACCCGGCGACCGCATCCTGATGACCTCATACGGTTCCGGCGCGGGATCGGATGCCTTCGACCTGCTGGTGACGGATGCGCTTCTGGAACGCCGAGGGCGCGCTCCGATGACAAAAGAATACATCGCCCGCCGCACGCCGGTGGACTATGCAACCTACGCCCGCTATCGCGGCAAAATTACGATGGAATAAGGAGGGTTTATGATGGATGTCATTATCGCCGGTATTGGGCAGACCCCGGTGCGCGAGCATTGGGATTTATCCATTCGAGATCTGGCTTTTCAGGCAATGGATGCCGCCATTCGGGACAGCGCCGGTCTGGTGCCGCAGGCGTTGTTTGTGGGTAACATGCTTTCAGCGGTGCTTTCAAAACAATCCCACCTGGGGGCACTGATCGCCGATTTTGCAGGATTGAACGGGATCGAAGCCTACACGGTCGAAGCCGCTGGCGCTTC
>JBAXBF010000443.1:0-2697 GCA_037142095.1 Chloroflexota bacterium | reverse complement strand
GAATCTTTTGTAGCTGCATACCTTGGTGAATAAAGATGTTTTACCACGGAACACACGGAAAACACGGAATGAAGATTTTTTGAGTGGCCTGTGGTTTCCCTGGTACAAGATATTTTCATATGCATAACATGATGAATAAAGGTTATTTACCACGGAATACACGGAATGAAGAAGTTTTTTTCTGTCATCTGTGTATTCCGTGGTTTGAATCTTTTGTAGCTGCATACCTTGGTGAATAAAGATGTTTTACCACGGAACACATGGATCACACTGAAAGAAGAGGTCTTTTTTTGAGGAATGAATACTACCCCTATTCTACTTGTACACGGCATCGATGACACCGGCATCCGTTTCGAACGCTTGCGCTCATTTTTACTGGCAAAGGGATTCGTTACCGTCCAGGCGATGGATATCCTCCCGCCAGATGGCTCCATTTCCATCGAGAGGATGGCTTTCCAGGTTCAGGAAGCCACTCAAGCACTCCAACGAGCAACGAACGCCGAGAAGATTGATATCGTGGCTTACAGCATGGGTGCGCTCGCCACACGCTATTTCATCCAGCGCCAAGGGGGACGTTCTATGGTGCAGCGTTTTATCTCGCTTGCTGCACCCCATCACGGTACCTATATGGCTCACTTTCGCGGCGGCGCGGGATGCCGCCAGATGCGCCCGGGCAGCAGCTTGCTGCGGGACTTGAATGGCGATCCGGATCCATGGGGAGATGTTGCAGTCCACTCCTTCTGGTCACCGTTGGACTTGATGATCGTACCCGCATCCAGTTCACAGCTTAGCCAGGCGGACAACCGCACTTTTGCGGTGCTAATTCACCCCTGGATCGCATCCGATCCAAGGGTGATTGAATGCATAACTCAAACGCTGGCAGAAGATTAGGGAAGCCTACGCAGCCCCGCCAGCCAGATAATCATGGACAACTTTCCCATAATCCATCGAAAAATCGCTGACAATCAATTCGCTGTATAGAATTTCGGTAATCGGAATCTTGCTCAATAAAGAGTCATAGGGTGAATTGCCAAATTCCAAGGTCCCTTTTCCAACGGTTAATTCTCTAACCGTGTAAGGTTCGAAATCCATGGTGATTAACTTCAAGACATCCGGCGGCGCATCTTTCTCTGCCGAAGGAATAAATTTCAAGAGATACCAGGGAGCCACCACACGCGGCGGAATGGGGGAAACTTTCTGAAGGGTTTCGAATTTGTACGTGATAATCGGGAAGCCATAGCGGGTGATACCGCCAGACAGCATACCGTTTTGCTCTTCGAAGGTGATCTTCTCCGCTTCTTTCTTGGGATAACCGTAGGTTTCGCGCCCGCCGATGATCGGGTTGGTCTGATCCAGATAGAGGACAAGCGGATAAAAACCTTGCTTGCCGGATGAATCCAGGACAGGTACCGCCAGAGCAGCTTCGTTATAACTTAAACCATAATTTGCAATCGTCAGTTTGCCCACATAAAATAAGATGGGCAGGGATGGATCAGGCTTCAGGGGTAAGGGCACCCATTTCTCCACTAAAGCTGGATCGGTCTTAAAGAGGATATTGAGCATGTGGTCATCTTTATAGTGGTAGGGCGGCGGGGCAAGCTCGGGGGATAGTGCCGGCATACTGAAGCTATCTCCCAGATAAGAACGGATGGAATTCTGGATTGGATTTTTTGATTCAGGGATGATCATTTTTTCTCCTTTTATAAGCGTTGGATTGGTTATGGCTATTCTGCCAATATCTTTCAAGAAGCTGGCAGCACAATGATTTATTCACCCAATAGAAATTCTGGGCGTGCATAAAGCGGGTCAGGGTAGCTGTAAAAGCCGCGCCCGTTCTTTATCCCTACAAAACCCTGGTCGACGTATGTCTTTAGAAAATCGGCGTTGATTTTCAACTGGGGATCGTTGAGCGTGTTCGCCCAATATTGGGTGATGTGCCAGGCGGTGTCCAATCCGACGCCGTCCAACATGCCAAAGGGACCGAGCGGCATCTTCATCACACCCATCCAAGCCCGGTCAATATCCTCAACCGAAGCGATACCGTTGGCTGCCAGGGTAATAGCCTCACGGTTGAGAGCATTGTACATAGCGTTGAAGACGTAGCCGTAATTTTCCTTCTTCGATACGATCGGAATTTGTCCAATGCGCTTGGCAAATGCGATCAACAATTCCACCGTCTCGGCGTTCGTGCCTGCATGGGGCATCACATCGACCACGTTTGAGACCCAGACTTCATGGTGAAAGTGGAGGGCGGCGAACTGAGCCGGGCGCCCGGTAGCTTCAGCAATAAGCGAGGGAATGAGGGAGGAGGTGTTGGTGGTAAAGATGGTACGCGGCGGGCAGAGTGCGTTGAATTGGGCGAAGATTTTGGTTTTCAAGGTGGGATCTTCCGGCACCGATTCGCTGACCAGATCAACCTCATGAGCGGCGGCTTGCGGGTCAGTGGAATAAGTGATGCGGGCAAGCACCGCGTCTGCCTGCTCTTGAGATAGATGACCGCCCGCCACAAAACCAGCCAGGATGGCTTGTATTCGTCCGGCAGCTTTTTCCAGCATCTCTGGAGCGATGTCGTAGTAGGTTACTTGATAACCGTACATGGCACTCTGCAGCCCGATTTCCTGTCCCATGGTGCCAGAGCCAATGATAAGCACACGTTTTACGTCTTCAATTTTCATGGTTATCTCCTTTTAATGATTT
>JBAXBF010000442.1:0-2703 GCA_037142095.1 Chloroflexota bacterium | reverse complement strand
GAGTATATCACAAATTCTTGTTTTGTTATAGTTTTAGTGTTGACATGGTACTAGTAATATCATTTAGTATCCCCTTTATGGTGTTTCCTGGGAAAATCTATGGCGCTACTACCACTCTGGAAGTAGGGTCTGGGAAAACTTATACGACCATACAGGCTGCAGTGGATGCTGTCGACACACTAGTACCGTGTCAACTCTTAAACTGTGGATAAAGTCTCTTCAATTTGATTCTTGCAGAATCAGTTGTGAATTGCCAGTCAACGCCTTTTTGAGTTGAGTTTCGTGTGTTCTCCCATGCGGTGAGCTCATTTTGAAGAGCGGTAATATTGGGTATCCTACGGTCCAGACATTGTTTTGACATGACGCTCAATTCGATCTCAGCAATATTCAGCCAGCTACCATGCTTCGGTGTGTAATGAATCTCCAGTCGCTTTGCCAGACTACGAGCCAATTTTGGAGGAAACGCTTCGTAAAGGGATGCAGTTGTGTGAGTATTTAAATTATCCATTACCAGCCGGATTTTCGGGGTTTTTGGGTAATGAATTTCCAGCAATTTTCGGATTTGATTTGCCCAATCGACTCGTGTCCTCCTATCAGAAGCTTCTTCATGCCGCCATCCTGCCAACGGCTCCGTAAACACGAAAATGCAACAGGTTCCGTTTCGAACGTATTCTGTGTCATGACGCTTTGGCTTTCCTGGCTTCATCGGGATGGGATTTCTAGCTTCGTCCAGTAGTTGAAATGGTTTCTCGTCCATACAGACGACAGGGTATAATTCGTCGAATGGTTGTTGGTACAAATCCAGTACATCCTCCATGCAGGCCACGAATGCTGCGTTCTGTTCTGGCGGAATGCACCAGCATTTATGCAGATGCGGCTTTAATTCGTTTTTTTTAGAACCCTTCCCACTGCCTCGTGGGAAATGCTGTCAATAATATTTAGTTCCACTACTTTGTCTGCCAAGAGTCGCAGCGACCACCTTGCACGGCCATTTGGTGGTTTGCTACAACTGAGAGCGATAATTCTTGCCTGCACATCTCCGGTTATCTTGGGTGCGACTGGTGGTGTTTTTCGTTTCTTTCTTCTAACAGCTGCTTCCACGCCGTTTTCTGAGCACTTCTGCCTAATGGCATGAACGGTTTGCTTATTCACGTGATATATTTCTGCAATTTCAGATTCATTCTTGTGAGCAGCGGATCCATTCTCATCCGCTGCCAACAGAACATTGGCATGCATTATTGCTTTTGCAGAGGCAGTTCCCTGCGCAACAAACTTCAACAAGGATTTTTGCTCGATGGATGTAAGACAAACATGATATTTGATTTTTGGCATGATATACCTCCATTTCATATGAAGAGTATATCACAAATTCTTGTTTTGTTATAGTTTTAGTGTTGACATGGTACTAGTTCGCTAGTAATTACAATAACTGCGGCAGCCGCTTCTGCACCATCAAGGCCTCTTACCCCGGATGAGTGGGTGGCTAAGAATCTTAATATAGATCAATTGCTTAATCACTATGGGGCTACTCCTACTGGGTTTCTTGGAATGTTATATGATAACAGTATGTTAAGAATACCGGACTCTTCCGGACTTAATTATTGGAATGAGCAGTTAGCTGGTGGAGTATTTGGGGCTAATCAGGTTGTGGAACATTTTCTGTTTTCTGATGAAATTGGGGCTAAGGTTGCTGCTATGAGTAGTGTTGAATATGTTAATTTTCTATATAGCACTTTGTTGGATAGATTACCTGATACTGATGGCTATAACAACTGGCTTAATTATATTAACAGCGGATTTTTTAAGGAAGAAACGCTAAGGGCGTTTTTAAATAATGAAGAGTGGATTAATATTTGTAAGTTATTTAATGTTACTCCGTAGGTTGTGGGTTAAGGGATAGAGATCAAGGAATTTTGGAATCAGGCTCCGGGAAGGTGGGGGCCTGATTTTTAGAGATTGCTGGATAGGGGAAGTGAGCGAATCCATTATTTACTACAATAATTATGTTGGGTAATTTTTTTAAAAGGAGAAAAAATAAGATTTATTTCTAAAAATCTTCCAAAAGAATAGCTTGAAAATTTTATAGTTTCATTATTATTTTCAATTCAGAAATCAATTGAAATTAATACACATAATCATGATTGCAAATATCTATCAATATGCTTTCTCCATAAGCCAGTTTGGGAGATATCTTCTTAAGATTCCGTCCTCACTGCTTTCGGGAATCAAGTCCATTGTAAGTAAATATTTAGGATAATTATCATTAATTTTAAGGAAAGGCCTTATTTCTCTGGTTCTTACTTTTTCATCTGAAAGCATATAACAGACCTGGATATAAAGTCTCTCACTTGATTTTTGTGCAATAAAATCGACCTCAAAATCATCGAGTTTACCGATTTTAACATTATAACCGCGATATAGGAGCTCTATGAAAACGATGTTTTCAAGGTATGCATTTATGTTTTTATCACTATAGCCCAAAAGTGTATGTCCTAATCCGATATCAGTTAAATAATACTTTTCATTTGTTTCAAGCAGCCTTTTACCCTTTATGTCAAAGCGAGGCACTTTATTTATAATAAACGCAGTCTCAAGGTATTTTAAGTAGCTATACACAGTTTCATGACCCAGCGAACGCCTCTCTTTTTTAAAATAGTCAGCAATATTTCTGCTTGAAAAAGTATTGCCTATATTGTCAAATGT
>JBAXBF010000441.1:0-2705 GCA_037142095.1 Chloroflexota bacterium | reverse complement strand
GTGGATGTACGCTTGCGGAACCTGGAATATGATCTGACCAGTTCGCTCAAGAAAGTGGTCTTTGGCTTCCAGAGCATCGATGCCGTTCTGGCTGCTTCGAATAAACCTATCCAGTTAACCCTCTTTATCACTCCGAATACATTACCGCAGCAGCTTGCCAATACAAAGGCAGCTATTGAGAAAGTGGCACAGGAGATCCAAAGCACTTCCAAGAACAAATTCCAATTTGTTGTGATAGATCCGACTAAAGATAGTAAAATCACTCCTCAGATGCTCGCGGATCAATATGGCATACAGGCGGTTCCGGTTTCTTTGTTTGGAAACGATACTTTCTTCTTCCACCTCTTCTTGCAAAATGGGGAAAAGAACCAGTTAATCTATCCATCTACGGATATGAGTGAAGGCGAAGTCCGTACCGCCATTGAGGCTGCCCTTAAACGTACCGCTTCAGGTTTCCTTAAAACGGTTGGCATCTGGGGTCCTTCGGAAGAACCGAAGCAAGATATGTATGGGCAGCAGCAGCAACCTGTGGCTACCTTTAGACTTGTCCGCCAGCAGCTTGGGCAAGAATATACTGTGCGCCAAGTCGAACTTTCTTCCGGGCAGGTGCCGAATGACATTGATGAACTGGTGGTAATTGCCCCCCAGAATTTTACCGATAAAGAACTCTTTGCCATCGACCAGTATTTGATGCGGGGTGGTTCAATGGTTATTGCTACCAATAATTACAAACTCGACCTTGACTTACAGGGTGGTTTGACATTGACTCCGGCGAAACAAGGTGTCAACGATTTACTCAAAACCTATGGAATTGAACTGACCAATTCGTTGGTGATGGACCCGCAAAGTGATGTATTCCCGGCAACCGTGATGCGTCAGGTGGGGGACACCCAAATTCCTGAAATCACCCCAATGTACTATCCGTATTTCGTGGATGTTCGTCCGAATGGGATGGATACCAAGAACCCGATTACTTCTAATTTGATGGCGGTTACCTTGAACTGGGCTTCCCCGTTGAACCTGGATGCAGCCAAAATGAAGGGTCGGACTGTCAGTACATTGCTTAGTTCCAGCAGCCAATCCTATCTATTCAATCCTCAAGCGGGTACTCCAGCAATTGATATCCAACCCAATTTTGAGAAGTACCCTGAAAACGGCTTTGCCATACCAGGTGCAGATGAAAAATTACAATCTTATCCTTTGGCGGTGGCAGTCACCGGTTCATTTGAAAGTGCCTTTAAGGGAAAACCTTCGCCTTTCCAATCCCAACCGGTAAGTGACAATAAGCAAGGTCCACCTGCGCCGGGCGAGCAGCCGGGAAACCAGAATAAAATCATGACGACCAGTGAAAAATCTCCTGCGGACACACGTCTGGTTGTTGTGAGTAGTTCGGATTTCCTCAACGATTCGATATTGGAACTCTCCGCCCGTTTGACCCAGGACCGCTTCCGCAACAATCTGCAGTTTATGCAAAACACGGTCGATTGGGGTAGCGAAGATCTGGATCTGCTGACCATCCGTTCACGGGGTACATTCACCCGTGTATTAAAACCGCTCAATGACCGCACACAGAATGTGATTGAAATTACCAATTATGTGGTGGCATTGGCAGCGCTTCTGGCAATCTATTTTGTTTGGAATCTTTCCAAGCGCAATGAGAAACCCTTGCCGCTGCTGCCTAAGCGTGGCGATGTCATCGAGAAATAAAGAAGGAGCATGAGTATGAATCGCTTACAACAAATTCTCTTAGCAATCCTTGTAGTCCAGATAGTTGTTACTGGAGTCGTTTATATGCCGAAAGCTACGGCTGCCCAGTCCGGACCCTTGTTAGCTAATTTCAAAACCGAAGATGTAAAAAGTATCTCGATGGATGATTATGATAAGAACCATGTAACCATTGTTCGGGATGGCAAAGATTGGAAGTATGTTCTTCAGGATGGCGGGCTGTATCCTGCAGATGGAGCGAAAGCCGATACCTTGCTGAAGAAGGTGGCGGATATCAAAGCCAACCGCCTGGTGACCAAAACTGCAACCAGCCATAAACAGCTCAAAGTCTCCGAAAATGACTTTGTACGCAAGGTTGTGCTGGAAATGAACGATGGGACTAAATATACGTTTTACGCCGGAACACAACCGGGGGGTGGCACTGTCCATATTCGTATGGATGGACAAAATGAAGTTTATTTAGCGGGCGGTTTGGAATCGAATGACTTTGGTTCTACGCCAGCCATTTGGGTTGACACCGCGTATATCAATGAAAAAAGTGATACGCTGACCTCCATTTCTGTGAAAAACACGAAAGGGACGATGGGTTTCGTAAAGAATGCTTCTGGTAAATGGGCATTTAAGGACGCACCCGATAAACCGCTCGATTTAGATAAATTCGAGCCAGCCGCGAACCATGTTGCCGAATTACGCATGACCACCCCGCTTGGGCAGAAGAGCGATCCCGCCTACCAGTTAGATAGTCCTCAGGCAGTGGTAACATTCACCGTTAAAAAAGATAGCGGCGAGAAGACCTACACCTTGCAAATAGGTGCGAAGGATACCCAGCGTGATGCCTATTATGTCAAGTATTCTGAGTCGCCGTATTATGCCATGTCCGAGAGTTTCTTCGTGGAAGATTGGGCTACGAAGTCGAAGGAAGATTTCATTGCTCAACCCACCCCAACGCCGGCAGCCGGCGCACCCGCTGATCCCGGTGC
>JBAXBF010000440.1:0-2708 GCA_037142095.1 Chloroflexota bacterium | reverse complement strand
GCCCTATCCAGACCATGATGGCGGTGGCGACCAATAACGGGATAACGTAGGGTGTGTAAATCATCTTATTCCGCCGCGGCTCAACAGTTCTGCGGGTTCATTGAACTTATCAATTGTCTTTTTTTGGCAGCCAATGCTCTAGTACACTTGCTAACGTATAAGCCTCAACCGGTTTGGCAATGAAGTCATTCATCCCCTCTTGTTGACAACGCTCGCGGTCTTCGGGCATGGCGTTGGCGGTCATGGCGATGATCGGGATTTCATGGTCGAGCACTTTCGATTGGGCATCGCGGATACAACGGGTGGCTTCCAGACCATCCATCTCCGGCATCTGTATATCCATCAGCACCAGATCGTAGGGCAGACTCTCCAGGGCTTTGAGTGCCTCAAGACCATTGACAGCCGCGTCCGCCTGCAAGCCCAGTTTTTTGAGGATACCCAGGGCTACCTTCTGGTTGATGAAATTATCCTCGACCAGCAGAATGCGCGCGCTCGTATCCATTCCCAGCGGTTTGCTTACCGGGATCGTTTCACGCTCTAACAGCGGGTGTCTTTCAAGAGGCGAGCCGCTTGCCAGGATGCTGGAAAGAAGATCAAACAGGTCGGATGAACGGATGGGCTTATTCAGATTACCTGCAAAATCAAGCGGTTCAAAGAGACGCACATCGCCTTGTTTTCCCAGAGGAGATAAAAGAATCAAGTGCGTGCCAGCCAGGCGTTCATCTTTCTTGATCACCCTTGCCAGCGCCAAGCCATCCATGCCGGGCATATTGCGGTCCAAAATCGCAACATGGAAGGGATCACCCTGCTCCCAAGCCGCCGCCAGCATTTGAAAAGCACCCGCGCCGTCCTGCGCCTCCACCGGGCGCAGATTCCAGGATTTCAGCTTTTCTTTCAATAGTTTACAGTTGGCAGAGTTGTCATCCACGACCAGAACACGTACCCCGTTCAACCTGGTCGTAGCCGTGATTTTACTTAAGATGTCTTCTGGCAGAATCTTCAAATGAAGACTGAACCAAAACTCGGAGCCTCTGCCCTCTTCACTCACCACACCGATATGTCCGCCCATCAATTCCACCAACTGCTTCGAGATCGCCAAGCCCAAGCCGCTCCCACCGTACTGGCGGGTTGTCGAGGCATCCACCTGGCTGAATTTATTAAACAGCAATCCAACCTTATCGGAGGGGATGCCGATGCCGGTATCGCTCACCGAGAAACGCAATTGCACTTCGTCCTGCGTTTCTTCTACCTTCGAAACGCGGATGGTTACTTTGCCGCGCCGGGTAAATTTAATGGCGTTGCCCACCAGGTTGGTTAGAATTTGGCGTAGTCTTCCCGGGTCGCCCTGCAGCAAAAGCGGCACATCCGGATCGGCGGCGCACACCAGTTCCAATCCTTTCTCATGGGCGCGCAAAGCCAGCGCAGCCGCAAAATCATCAAGGAGGGTGAGCAGATTAAAATCCAGTGTCTCCAGATCCAACTTACCGGCTTCAATTTTTGAAAAGTCAAGGATGTCATTGACCAATACCAGCAAAGCCTTGCCGCTCGAATGAATAATTTCGGTATAATTGCGCTGTTCTTCGTCCAGTTGGGTACCCAGCAACAAACCGGTCATGCCGATCACGCCGTTCATGGGTGTGCGGATTTCATGGCTCATGTTCGCCAGAAATTGGCTCTTCGCCAGGTTCGCATTTTCTGCTTTCTCCGCCATCTGGTTAGCGATGTCGGTCTGCTGTTCCAGACGGTTATTGCTCTGGCGCAATTCATCTTCCGCCTGCTTGAGAGCGGTGACATCTGCCATCACAGTAAAGAAACTCTCCTGCCCTCGGTTTTCAATGATCTCACCAGAAAAGAGACCATCCAAGATCTGCCCATCTTTCCTTCTCACTTTCATCTCGACATTCTGAAAAGGTTTTCTGTGTTTAAGATATTCCGCAACGGGTTCCTGTTTCTCTGGTTCGGCAAATAAACCCAATTCAATAGCGGTTTTTCCAAGCACTTCAGCCCGCGTATAACCCAGGACACATAGAAAGGCATCGTTCACATCGCTGAACCTGCGTTCCGGCAGGAGCGATAAAGCCATCATATTCGGGTTTCTGCGGAAAAGATGCTCAAAACGCTGCTCGGCTTCTTTTTCTGCACTCAAATCTTTCGAAGCGCAGAACATGCAATCCGCGCCGTTCCATTGACCGAACCAGATGCGCGTCTCGACCGGCACCAAGCCACCCTTTCTGCTTACCAACGGGAGAGGGCAAGTGCTGCGTTCACCCCGTAGAACAGCCTCAAAAATCTGCTCGGCTTCGGCGCGTTTTTCCGGCTGGTGCAAATCCAGCACATGCACACCGCTCAATTCCCCGGATGCAAAGCCCAGTTTGCGCGCAATTGTATCATTCGAATAGATGATCCGTCCATCCGGCGAACTCACCAGGAGCATCTCATCGATGGTTTCGAACAAAGTGCGGAAATTGGTTTCACTCTCATCTTGCGCTTTTTCGGCTTGGACGCGCTGCAACAGCAGCCCCACCTGGCGGGTGTAGATTTGTAACAGATCGTCCGCGTCGAATTTATTGCCAGCCGGCATCGCAATCGTGAAATCACCGAATTTATGTTTCTCGGTGAGAATCTGGGCGACGATGGCTTCTCCAGACTGAAATAATGACTCCACTATTTTGACAGCCGGCTTGGGAAGAACATCCCCGCTGAGATCC
>JBAXBF010000439.1:0-2722 GCA_037142095.1 Chloroflexota bacterium | reverse complement strand
CCGGAAGAAAGTGAATTACCGGAAACGATCCAGAAAGTTACCCTTAACCCTGCAAGCATTTTTCCTCATATAAACGCTTTACGGAAAATGGTTTTCCGTTGTTTGCTCGTTCTGATGATTACGACCGGTTTTTCTTTTGTTTTTGCCCAACAAATTATGGAGTGGTTAGCTCGTCCGATAGGACGCGAAATCACGCTGTTGACCATCATCGATGTCACGGAACCCATCAGTGTTTTTATGCGCGTCTCTTTGCTCTCTGGTTTCGCGCTTGCCCTACCCTATATTATCACCGAACTGGCAGTTTTCATCGGTGAAGGATTACGCAGAAATACGCGTCTTTTCCTGGTATTTTTCGTCGTTCCGGCAAGCACATTGTTATTTGTCGGAGGTATGGCATTTGCCTACTTCGTGATGCTTCCGGTGGCAGTGCCTTTCCTATTAAACATTCTTAAATTTCAAACCACAATTCGTGCCTCTTCTTACATACAATTCGTAACCGGGGTTATGTTTTGGATCGGAGTCACTTTTGAATTCCCGATGGTTATCTTTGTTATTGCCCGGCTTGGATGGATCAGTGCGGGTACCCTGGCAAAGCATTGGCGACTGGCAATTATCCTCATCGCCGTAATTGCAGCTCTGGTTACGCCCACAGTTGATCCAGTTAACATGGCAATCGTCATGGGTCCATTGATTGTGTTATATTTTTTCAGCATCGGTCTGGCATTTATTGCTCAAAGAGGAAAGAAAAATACATGAAACGGATTCTCATATTATGGTTTCTTCTTAGTGTCATTTTATCCGCCTGTACACCTCAAACTTCAACATCCACAACCCCTGGCGCTTTTCCACTTGGTAAACCGACACGTCTATCTGAAGGGATGTTGCGTTTTCTCGTCGATTTGCCCGCGGGAACGCCATCAGGAACCGGACAGGAAATTGACATCCTTATTCTTGATGAAGTAACCGGCTTGGTCATTAATCCCGAGCGTTATCCCATGCGTATGGTGGATGGCACGCATTACACCATCAATATTCCTTTTCAGATCGGTACAATTATTAAGTATCGTTACGAACGCGGTGGAAGCCTTCCGGCAAAAGAAAGTACGAGCAATGGGCAGCCCGTGCGTTATCGTTTATATCGTGTAGATGGACAAGCCACAGTGAACGACATCGTTGCGCGCTGGAGTGACAGGCCTTATCAACGTCAAACCGGGAGAATGCAAGGCACAATCATAGATGGCGGTACGGGTGCCCGATTGCCAGGGCTAATCATCACTTGTGGTGGAATGCAAACAACAACAAACGCCGATGGCAGTTTTACCCTTGACGGGCTCCCAGCCGGTATGCAAAATTTTGTCGCATACGCTAAAGATGGATTCTATCTGCCCTTCCAACAAGGTGCACTCATCGGCGACGGAACGCTGACAAAAGCCTCTTTTTCCATTCCCCACCCCCAGGATCGTGTAAATGTTGTCTTTACCACCTCTTTTCCAGCAGAAACGTCCAAAATGGCACAAGTAAGGCTTGCAGGAAATCTTAGCCAGATGGGAAACACATTCAGCGACCTTCCCGGCGGCGTGAACGGCAAACCCCATTCTATGCCGGTCTTATTACCTTTAAAGGATGGTCGTTATGGTGTATCCTTTACCCTGACACCAGGAACAGATTTACATTATAAATATACCCTGGGAGACGGATTTTGGAATGCAGAACATGATCTGCAGGGACGTTTCAACTTGCGCCATTTGATCGTACCCAATGAAAGCACAATCATCAAAGATGAAATTGTTACCTGGAGAGATGGTGCAAAACCCCCGTTGAATTACGATTATTTCAGCCCAATGACCCCAACAGAAAGCCGTGTTACAATCCAGTTTTACTCGTACAACTGGGCACAGGAGATTCCTGCCTGGTCATTGGGAAACCATCGTTGGACTTATACACTTTATAGTCCGCTTGAAATTCTTCCAATCGACTTCTTTAAGCATCGTTTTTGTGTTAACGGAAGTTGTGGGGAAAAATAATCTATATAAACCACCGGGTGAATATGGTTTTTAAAACATTTTCCCCGCAAATTTTTTTCATTACAAAGGAATACAGCGATTATGTTACTTGGTGGAGATATTGGTGGGACAAAAACCATTCTGGCAGCTTATCCTGTTGATGGAAGCCCGAGAGAAGCCATTTACGAAACTCGCTACGCGAGCATGGATTATCCCGATCTTGAGACTATTATCCAAGAATTTCTAAAGACGCATCCCGATCTTTCCATTAAGACTGCCGCATTTGGCGTCGCAGGTCCTGTTATCAGAGGAAAAGCTTCGATCACCAACCTGCCCTGGTCGATTGAGGAAAGGAATATCCGCGAAACATTTGGTTTTACATCCGTCCACCTTTTGAACGATTTGACCGCCATAGCCAATGCTGTCCCTGTCCTTCAACCTGACGAATTGTTCACCTTAAATGCCAGCGAACCAGAGCCGAAGGGTAACATCGCTATCATTGCTCCAGGAACAGGTCTTGGGGAAGCATTTCTCACCTGGCAGAATCATCATTACCATGCGCACCCTTCCGAAGGCGGACATGCCAGTTTCGCCCCCACCAACGCCCGCGAGGTTAATTTATTAAGTTATCTCATGGAGCGCTATGGACATGTGAGTTACGAACGGGTCTGTTCAGGAATTGGCATTCCTAACATTTACGCATTTCTAAAGGAAAATGG
>JBAXBF010000438.1:0-2728 GCA_037142095.1 Chloroflexota bacterium | reverse complement strand
AAGCCTGGAGATATGCCTTGGCACTGGCGACAATGATATCTGTATCCATGCCATGTCCACCGAAAGTCCGTGCTCTGACCCGGCTGCTTTCTGGAATTGTGCGAGGCATGATTGAACCTTCTCCGGCTGCCAACTTCACATTTACCTCACCCTGTGCGTCAACCCCTTCGGTAATGGCTGTTACGCGATATTCCAAAAGGGTATTGGGAATATTTAATATGGTATTGATAGCTTTGAAACTGGCATCTACAGGACCAGTGCCAATGGCTGCCTCGACATGGTATGTCTCATCATGTCCTTTAATGCGCACAGTAGCGGTAGCCATCCCCAGAGTACCACATGCAACTTGGAGACTGTCCAGTGTATATTCTTCATGGTCATCCTGAATACGATCCTCTACGAGTGCTTCCAGATCGGCGTCCATGATGGTCTTCTTGCGGTCTGCTAAATCCTTGAAGCGGGTAAACAGGATATTGATTTCCTCGTCGTTCAGCTCATAACCCATTTCAGATAGACGCACCTTGAAAGCATGTCGTCCAGAATGTTTGCCAAGAACCAGATTGGATTGGGTCAGACCGACCAATTCCGGCTGCATGATTTCATAAGTTGCCTGATGTTTCAAAATTCCGTCTTGGTGGATGCCAGCTTCATGCGCAAAAGCGTTGATACCGACGACCGCTTTATTGGGCTGAACAGGAATGCCAGTATAGTTAGAAACAAGGTGACTGGTGCGCATAATCCGAGTTGTATCAATACCCGTCTCCAATCCGAAGATCATCCTGCGCGTATGGATCGCCATGACGACCTCTTCTAAGGCTGTATTTCCGGCGCGTTCACCGATTCCATTGATAGTAACTTCTGCCTGGCGTGCGCCAGCCATGACACCTGCCAATGTGTTTGCCGTTGCCAATCCCAGATCATTGTGACAGTGCGTTGCGACCGTAATCGCATCCGTTATACCTGGTGTTTTGGCGATGATACCGCGGATCAATTCACCGAACTCTGCCGGTATGGTATATCCAACTGTATCAGGAATATTAAGGGTGGTTGCGCCAGCCTTAATCGCCTGACCTAATATGATATATAGGAATTCAGGTTCACTGCGCCCGGCGTCTTCTGGGGAGAATTGTACATCTTCACATAATGAACGAGCATAGGAAACCATCTCAAACGCCCGTTCGATCACTTCTTCGGGATCCATGCGTAATTTATACTTCATGTGAATGGGAGAAGTGGCGATGAAAGTATGGATGCGCGGGTGGGCGGCATGGCGTACTGCTTCCCAGCAGGCGTCAATATCTTTTTTATTTGCGCGCGCCAACCCACAAATGATCGGTATTTTAGCTGTTTTTGTACCATCTTCACGCCCTTCTTTGGAAGGATTACCAACTTCGACAGCGATGCGGCGAACTGCCTCGAGATCATCCGGGGAAGCAGCCGGAAAACCTGCTTCCATCACATCCACACCCAGGGATGCCAGGGCACGGGCAATCTCCAGTTTTTCAGCCGAAGTCAACGATGCACCCGGACTTTGTTCGCCATCCCGTAATGTAGTATCAAAAATCCGCACGTAATTTTTATTCATTTTTCTCTCCTTTCTTTATTTCAAAAGGTCATCCAAAAGCGTCTAAAATATAAGTAGAGGTGCAACAAAGAGATGTCAGCATCTTGGATAAAACCGCTACACCTCTACTTTTTGGACAACCTAAGTAAGGGGTGAAAGTTTAATCGCCTGGTTTAATCGTAACTGGATCAATGAATGGCATCATACTGCGTAGTTCTGCGCCTACTTTTTCAATTAGATGTTCTTGATTTTGACGGCGTTGCTCATTGAACCAGGGTCTTCCCTTCTTGTTTTCTTCAATCCATTCTTTGGCATAATTACCGTTCTGGATGTTGGTGAGTAACTCTTTCATAGCACCGTATGTTTCCTCGGTGATAATCTTGGGTCCGGCAACATAATCGCCGTCTTCAGCGGTATCCGAAACTGAGTAACGCATATAGTTCATACCACCGCGATACATCAGGTCTACGATGAGCTTGAGTTCATGCAAACATTCAAAATATGCAATTTCAGGTTGGTAACCAGCTTTCACAAGAGTCTCGAATCCGGCTTTGACCAGAGCGGTAACACCACCGCATAAGACCGCCTGCTCACCGAAGAGATCTGTCTCAGTTTCCTCTGAAAAAGTCGTCTCCAGTACACCGGCGCGGGTTGCACCCAATGCCCATGCATAAGAAAGAGCGTCAGCTTTAGCTTTTCCGCTGGCATCTTGATGAACTGCCAGGAGGGAAGGGGTACCGCCGCCTTCCGTGTAGATTTCGCGCACGCGGTGCCCGGGGGCTTTGGGGGCGATCATGCTTACATCCACATCCTTGGGGGGTACAATCGTTCCGTAGCGAATGTTAAAGCCGTGAGCAAACATCAAGGTCTTACCTGCTTTCATATGCTTGGCAATAACGTCCTCATATACCTTCGGTTGGATAGTATCTGGAACCAGAATCATGATCATATCTGCCCAAGGAATAGCTTCGCTTGCCGGGATGACTTTTAAACCGTGTTCTTCTGCCTGTTTGATTTTCTTGGGGTCCACTTCGACGACGCGGACGTCAACACCGCTGTCCTGAAGATTTCCAGCGTGGGCATGTCCCTGAGAACCATAACCAACGATTGCGACCTTCTTATTTTTGATGATCGAGGGATCTGCATCTGAATTATAGTAAATTT
>JBAXBF010000437.1:0-2731 GCA_037142095.1 Chloroflexota bacterium | reverse complement strand
AAGCCTGGAGATATGCCTTGGCACTGGCGACAATGATATCTGTATCCATGCCATGCCCACCGAAAGTCCGTGCTCTGACCCGGCTGCTTTCTGGAATTGTGCGAGGCATAATTGTTCCTTCTCCGGCAGCCAACTTCACATTTACCTCACCCTGTGCATCAACGCCTTCGGTTATGGCAGTTACGCGATATTCCAAAAGCGTATTTGGAATATTCAATACGGCATTGATTGCCTTGAAACTGGCATCTACAGGTCCTGTCCCGATAGCTGCCTCCACATGGTATTCCTCATTAGGTCCTTTGATACGTAAGGTAGCGGTAGCCATGCCCAGTGTACCGCATGCTACTTGCAGACTGTCCAGCGTATAATCTTCATGGTCATCTTGAATACGATCCTCTACGAGTGCTTCCAGATCGGCGTCCATGATGGTCTTCTTGCGGTCTGCTAAATCCTTGAAGCGGGTAAACAGGATATTGATTTCCTCGTCGTTCAGCTCATAACCCATTTCAGATAGACGCACCTTGAAAGCATGTCGTCCAGAATGTTTGCCAAGAACCAGATTGGATTGGGTCAGACCGACCAATTCCGGCTGCATGATTTCATAAGTTGCCTGATGTTTCAAAATTCCGTCTTGGTGGATGCCCGCTTCATGCGCAAAAGCATTGATACCAACGATCGCTTTATTTGGCTGAACAGGGATCCCTGTATAATTGGAAACAAGGTGACTGGTGCGCATTATCCGGGTTGTATCAATACCCGTCTCTAATTCGAAGATCATCCTGCGCGTATAGAGCGCCATTACGACCTCTTCAAGGGATGTATTTCCGGCGCGTTCACCGATGCCATTGATGGTAACTTCTGCCTGGCGTGCGCCAGCCATGATGCCTGCCAATGTGTTTGCCGTTGCCAATCCCAGATCATTATGGCAGTGTGTGGCAACCGTAACCGCTTCCGATATACCCGGTGTATTGGCGATGATTCCACGGATTAATTCCCCAAACTCTGCTGGTATGGTATATCCAACAGTGTCAGGAATATTAAGGGTGGTTGCACCAGCCTTAATCGCCTGACCCAATATGATATATAGGAATTCGGGTTCACTGCGTCCGGCGTCTTCTGGGGAGAATTGGACATCTTCACATAACGAACGAGCATAGGAAACCATTTCAAACGCCCGATCGACCACTTCTTCGGGATCCATGCGTAATTTATACTTCATGTGAATGGGAGAAGTGGCGATGAAAGTATGGATGCGCGGGTGGGCGGCATGGCGTACTGCTTCCCAGCAGGCGTCAATATCCTTTTTATTTGCGCGCGCCAATCCACAAATGATCGGTATTTTGGCTGTTTTTGTACCATCTTCACGCCCTTCTTTGGAGGGATTGCCAACTTCGACAGCGATGCGGCGCACTGCCTCAAGATCATCCGGAGAAGCAGCCGGAAAACCTGCTTCCATCACATCTACACCCAGGGATGCCAATGCGCGCGCAATCTCAAGTTTTTCAGCCGAAGTCAATGATGCGCCTGGGCTTTGTTCGCCATCTCGTAATGTAGTATCAAAAATCCGCACGTAATTTTTCTTCATTTTTCTCTCCTTTCTCCATTTATACAAGGGGTTGTCCAAAAGCATCATTATTGCAAGTAGAGGTGCAACATTGTGATTGTCAGCATCTTGGATAGAACTGCCGCACCTCTACTATTGGACAACCTAATCAAGGGATGAAAGTTTAATCACCTGGTTTAATTGTAACAGGGTCAATGAATGGCATCATACTACGCAGTTCTGCGCCTACTTTTTCTATCAAATGCTCTTGATTTTGACGGCGTTGCTCGTTGAACCAGGGTCGTCCTTTCTTGTTTTCCTCGATCCATTCCGCGGCATATTTACCGTTCTGAATGTTATTGAGTAACTCTTTCATAGCACCGTATGTTTCCTCGGTGATAATCTTGGGTCCGGCAACATAATCGCCGTCTTCAGCGGTATCCGAAACTGAGTAACGCATATAGTTCATACCACCGCGATACATCAGGTCTACGATGAGCTTGAGTTCATGCAAACATTCAAAATATGCAATTTCAGGTTGGTAACCAGCTTTCACAAGAGTCTCGAATCCGGCTTTGACCAGAGCGGTAACACCACCGCATAAGACCGCCTGCTCACCGAAGAGATCTGTCTCAGTTTCCTCTGAAAAAGTCGTCTCCAGTACACCGGCGCGGGTTGCACCCAATGCCCATGCATAAGAAAGAGCGTCAGCTTTAGCTTTTCCGCTGGCATCTTGATGAACTGCCAGGAGGGAAGGGGTACCGCCGCCTTCCGTGTAGATTTCGCGCACACGGTGTCCAGGGGCTTTGGGAGCGATCATGCTTACGTCCACATCCACGGGAGGTACAATCGTGCCATAGCGGATGTTAAAGCCGTGAGCAAACATCAAGGTCTTACCTGCCTTCATATGCTTGGCAATAATGTCCTCATATACCTTCGGTTGGATTGTATCTGGAACAAGAATCATGATCATATCTGCCCAAGGAATAGCTTCGCTTGCCGGGCTGACTTTTAAACCGTGTTCTTCTGCCTGTTTGATTTTTTTTGGGTCTACTTCGACGACGCGGACGTCAACACCGCTATCTTGAAGATTTCCTGCGTGGGCATGTCCTTGAGAACCATAACCAACGATCGCGACCTTCTTATTTTTGATGATCGAGGGATCTGCATCTGAATTATAGTAAATTT
>JBAXBF010000436.1:0-2748 GCA_037142095.1 Chloroflexota bacterium | reverse complement strand
GCATGACCATGGAGCAGATCCGTACCGAAGCCGGCCTTCCAGATAAGAAACCTATCACCGACGATATGCTTGAAAAGCTGGGGTTGACTCAGGAAGAAATCCAGGCAAAACTGGACTCAGGCATGACCATGGAGCAGATCCGTACCGAAGCCGGCCTTCCAGATAAGAAACCTATTACCGACGATATGCTTGAAAAGCTGGGGCTGACGCGAGAAGAACTCCAGGCTAAACAGGACTCGGGCATGACTATAGAACAGATCCGTACCGAAGCTGGCCTCCCTACCAGAGAACCCGGCGATGGACAACATAACCTCGGTCCGACTGGTGCCGTGAAACCAACACCTGCGCCTCAAACCGGTAATGGGAAACACCCGCAACCCCCTCAAACTGGTAATGAGAAACGCCCGCGCCCACCTCAACCCAATAGAGGTAATCACTCCCAATAATCCGGTGACCAACCATAGCAAATGAATATTTTTGAGGGGCAGAGATCATCTGCCCCTCTTTTTAGCTGATAAGTATGGAACTTTAGTTTCCGCTAACCAGAACAACCGGGACGAAAGCCCGGCAGCCTAGAACCTTACAAATCGAAAAGAAAACACCTCAAATGGCGGTCGGAGTACTGGTTTTTGGGTGGTGCGCCAGGTTACCCGTGGGCAAATGGGCAGTTATCGAGTTCTTTTTTCGAAGTTGACCCGGAAATTTGACATCTTTCGGAAATGGCTTACCCATTAGCAGACGCCGAAAACGTCCAGGCGTTCGTTTTGGCTTCCGATCCCAGAATCCAGTAGGTGCAGGCGGATAAGTTGCTGCAAGAAAACTCAAAATTGAACCTGCCAGGAGTGCCAATTCTGGCAAGCGCTGGATTCTCTCTTTATTGTGAACGAACTGGCGATGAGCGCCCACCATTTGCTTGGCACTCAATGGAATTTGTTCCACCGGACAGCGATCTATGTAGATGCGATAAACGCTTTCAGAATTGAGCCGTAGCGGTGTGCCCAGTAGCCAGGGCTGGTCAAAATCAGGATGGTAAATGGCATAGACATCAAAAGTCTTGCTTTTTTCATGCGGGACAGTCTTGTTCAAAACCAGATCACGCCAAATGTCCGCCCGCATTTCATGTCCGTTCTCTACCCATGAATAAGTTTCGTCTGGCTTAATAGCTGCAAGGGATTTATCATTGTATTTGCGAGGCAACGGGCGTACTATTGCTCCATATTTTGGTTTTCGCCCTTTGGGATGGTAAGACAGAAAGTTGCGCCGCGCCGTGAAGTTACTTGCCAGGCGAAGGGTATAGCGATCAATACCTGCGTCTTGCAGGTTACTGATTTTCAAACCGGCGTCTACGACTGCAATTTCATTGGCTTTGAGACCATTTTTGACGTTTTTGAGTATCTCCTTCCACAATCGCCCTTCGCGGGTATCCTCGGGATGCACCCGTTCAAAAGCACGCGGCAGGGCAATTCGTTGTCCTTTGATTTCTCCTACCTCACCCCAAATGCCAAAGATAATCGCTGGCATTGCCCTATTTGCCGCTGGATGGTAATGCTTGCTCGGACAATTCTTGAGTGTCGGACGCCAAAAGGCGGTTACGCCCTCCGTGATAGGCAGATAGCCTTCGTAGCGATGTTGCTTCCATTCTGGAATAGCTTTGACGTATGCACTCCACAAACCCAGAATGACTGACATCTTCCAGACCCCTTTGCGAAATGCAACCCAGGCTCTACGCGTCTCAACATCTGACAATCCTATCGCTTTTAGCGCAGGGAATAACGCTCCCCGATTGGGTAATAATGCTCCACTCACCAGCATCCATAGAAAATGTAAAAGTCCAAGGTGGAAATTCCTGTGTCAAATAAATCAAGGCAAGTATGGTATGATTAACCATGGTAATTGCTCCTGAGTATCGTCTTTATTGCTAAATCAAGAATACTACATTCTTTGGCCAATACCCCTATTTTAGTATGTTTCAGTTAGCGTAAACTAAAGCATAAAGGATATGGTAAAATAACCTGAATTGCCATTTTCCTAAAAAACATCAGGAGGTTCGTATGCCGGAATTGATCGGTCAATCCATCGGACGTTATCAAATCGTTGCACCTTTGGGGGAAGGGGGTATGGCAACCGTTTATAAAGCTTTTGATACGCGCCTGGAAAGCGATGTCGCCATCAAATTCATTCGCAGAGAGAACATACCTGCCAATCAGATGGAGCGCATGATCGTGCGCTTTGAGCGCGAAGCCAAGCGCATGGCTAAATTCCAACATCCCAACATCGTCAAAGTTATGGACTACGGCGAATACCAGGGCAGCCCGTATCTAGTGATGCCCTACTTGCCGGGCGGGACGTTGAAAGACATGCTCAAGGCGCGGCGTGGCAGTCCGCTGCCCTATAGTGAGGCGGCCCGTCTCCTGGCACCCGTGGGGCGCGCCCTGCAGTATGCCCACGAAGAAGACACCATTCACCGGGACGTGAAACCGGCAAACATCCTGTTAACCAAAGGCGGTCAGCCGATGTTGGCTGACTTCGGCGTGGCAAAGATTCTCGACCTGGAAGAAGGGCAGACGCTCACGGGCACCGGCATGGGGGTGGGCACGCCCAAATATATGGCGCCCGAGCAGTGGAAGAACCAGGTCTTGCCGCAGACGGATGTGTATGCGCTGGGGGTGGTCTTCTATGAGATGATCACCGGGCGTGTGCCCTACGATGCCGAGACACCGGCGGGGATGCTGGAGAAGCAGTTGACCG
>JBAXBF010000435.1:0-2749 GCA_037142095.1 Chloroflexota bacterium | reverse complement strand
TTTGCGTAAGCGCCACAAGGTAGAAACCTGATCTTAATGTGACATTGTCAAAATATGCAAGAAGCGGTTTTGCAGCGTTTATGCTAGTTGATTAAGGATAAATATTTGGAATCGATTCTTTATCAAAGTCAAATATGTGTTTCTTAAGTTTTGTGTCGATACCAGCATCTTCCCATTCACAAAGCGTTACTTTCCATGGGGTTTTTGATTTATCTGTATATCTATGGAAATGCCAAGCAGAAAATGGAGAACGATTCCAGAGTGTTGTATCATCCCATCCCTCTTTAAGTATGTATTCTGCTTTTTCCTTACACATTTGATAATCTTCTTTTGAAATATTTGCTGACAGTGTCTCTTTATTCGTATACGTCCAACCAACTCTAGGTGGTTCTATTTTTGAAGTGTTTGGATTATCTCCAAGATAATAGGTTTCGACAGGAATTTTATTCTCACTTATTGACCTTTTTTCTTCGGAAAATAATTGAGCAAATCCAGGATATTCTGTTGTTTTATTAAGCACCAGATCAGGGTATATGAATGGAGTTGGTTTGGCAGTTTCTGTGGCTGTCGGCTTGGGCGTCCTGGTTGGCGGTTTAGTGTTTGTTGGTCTAGCAGTTTTGGTCGGCACTTTCGTGTCAGTTGGTTTTGGAATAGTGGTTGGTTTCTGTGTCCAGGTCGGCACTATCGTGTTGGCTGGTGTTGAAGTAGAGGGTGGTTTCTGTGTCCAGGTCGGAACTTTCGTGTTAGTTGGTATTGGAGTAATGGTTGGTTTCGATGTTTTGGTTAACGTCGCTTCTTTGGTAGGAGTGGTTTCAGTAGTCGGTGTGTAAGCCTCGGTAGCAGTCGCATCCGGTGTCGGTGTTTGGCTGGCAGTAGGTGTCATGGTTTCAGTCGGAACGGGAGTTGCGCTTGCTTCTATGACCGGTGTGGGTGTAGAAATAATATCCACAGGCGTTATTGTTTCCTCTGTTTCTGACGTTGTCGTAGTGGTTGGAGAAGGAGAAAAGGATTCCAGTGTAGATGGCGCGGCGGTAGGTTGTGCGCAAGCCGCAAGAACAAGAATCAAACTTGCTAAGATGAACAAGGATTGTATTCGCATGTCATTCCTCATACCTGCCACGTGTCATCATCGCTTTACCGATATTAACCATTGTAGCATATTTTAGATTTTCAGATCAAGGAATAATGAAAATGATAACAATATGCCACAACAGGTCGGCATGCTTTTTCTGCTATGCTACGCTCACCGTTCGTCATCACCAGCTCGCGCCTGCTGTGGCACCCCAACCGCCCAATCTAGGCTGAGTAGTTCGCTGATCTTCTGCGGGAAGGGGAGGGTGGTCTTTCCGTTGCCGTCGGGGTGCACCAGGTGAATATTGCTCTCCAGCAAGGCTCGAAGCGGGTCTCACTCAGCCAGTCCAGATTGTGAAATCAAATATCAGTCAGTACCCTTATTTGAGCAGTTCGATAAAATCCTGAATGGAAGGAATTTGGATCGCCTTGCGGTGAAGGTTTTTCAGGCGGATGGGATCCTCGATGACTACAGCTTATCCGCAATTTCTTGTGGCGTTGTACCAAAGCGGTCGTTGAGAACATCTAACACGTCTTCCCGCCGGGTTTGTAATATCCCCTTCTGCAATCCCTTTTCTATTCCCTGCTCCAGCCCTTGTTGTAATCCCTGTTGTAACCCCTGCTGTTTCCATTCTTCTGTCCACTCAATCACTTTTTCTGCTAACATATTTTTCACCTCACTCAACTCATCGATCTTGCTGAAGTCCACCCCCGGAAAGTGAACCGGGAGGAACACCCTCCCGGCTGAGCCACTCAAAAAATGCCCGGCGCAGTTCATTAAAATCCGGCTCTACCAGCCAATCCACCAAAAGCGAAACTGCCCGTTCCATATCCTGTGGATCACGGCTGTTCGGCTATCGCTACAGCGCAAACAGGACGGACGCCAGGTTGCGCTCTTGCTGTAACTCAGAAGCCTGCAAGCGGCCTTCATCGATCAGTAAATAGCGCAGATTTGCCTGCCTCCTTTAGTTTGCCTGGCGCAGGAGCCACCAACTTCTCCAAATCCAGCGGCGCTTTCCAGGGGGTGCGCCCATTGTAAAGTACCAAAGGTAATACTGGCGGCAGGTAATCGCCTTCTTTCACTTGTCTACTCTTAATCAAATCCTGGTAGAGCAGCCCTATATAGGTCAACATACGCACTACCATGAAACGGTCAACCGTGGATTGAAACTCCAGCAGAATATAAACATACAACCATTTATCTTCCGATCTATCCTTCAAGCGCATGCGCCAGATTCTATCATCTTCACGCTCTCTGAGGTCATCGCTGACGAAACTGGCGTTGACGCACTCGAGGGTGGCGAAAATCGCCTATTTCAACCAGTCCTGCTTGACGTAACCGCGCAACAGGTCTTCGACCATGCGCGGGTTGGAGAAGATTTGTTTGTAGCTTTGATCGTGTTTTGCCATCGCTCCAGACCTGATATGTTCTATTGTTTGCTTGTCTTCATTAATATCATAAGCGAATACGCTCTTGACCGTCATTGCGCTGGGGCAAAAATTCTCAATATAGAAAAAAGGAGGAGCAAAAATGAGCCGAAAAGCAAGGGCCCGAATAAAGGAATAGATATCCTCTCTTTTTCGGTTGATGGTCTATTAATCAGCCACCAGATGTTAAATTAGCATCTGGTTCACCATCAGATCACCGTTTTTTGGGACCTCACGTTCATAATTTTCA
>JBAXBF010000434.1:0-2749 GCA_037142095.1 Chloroflexota bacterium | reverse complement strand
AACTCGATGGAGATGGTGCCAGTTTCCGGGATGGCATCGCGGGCATTGACCAGCAAGTTTGCCAGGATCTGGTCGATTTGCGAGGGATCCATCTTGATATGCCATAGATCCGGCGCCGGATGCCAGGTCAGATCAATATTTTCTCCGATCAAGCGCTGCAGCATCTTGAGCATGCTCGCCACAGTATCGGTCAGATTCAACACCTGCGGGCTGACGGTTTGTTTGCGGGCAAACGCCAGCAGTTGGTGGGTAAGAGCGGCGGAACGCTCGGCGGCTTTGAGGATTTCGTGCAGATCGTGATAAACTGCTTGATGGGGAGTAAGATTTGCCAGAACCAGTTCGGCGTGTCCCATTATTACTCCCAGTAGGTTGTTGAAGTCGTGCGCCACCCCGCCTGCCAGGCGCCCGACCGTCTCCATCTTCTGTGCCTGTAGGAGCTGTTGCTGTAACTTTTCCTTTTCTTCATCGGCGCGCTTACGCTCAGTTAAGGATCGAGCCAACTTAATATTACTATATCCCAGTGCGGAAATCTGATTTGCGAAAAGAGTATAAAAGGTCATCACGGTGTTAACGGTTTCGTGACTCCAACGTGGTACACGGTCAAGAGCGGCGAGATATTCTTTTTCATCAAACCCATATTGATGAGCCTGGAGGTGGAAAGTTTCATAATCCGGAGTATCTTCTTCAAATAAGAATTGTCCCAGAAACAGATTGCCAACATGCAGACCACCCACAATAATCGGCGTAGCCATATCTAATATATTGTTCTTGCACTTGTAAATTTTAAATGCACCAGGTTCGATTCCTTTAGAAAGAATCGTATCGCTTTCAATGCAATTCTGAAGTGTCTCGGGATGAACGCGGTGAAACTTCGTACAGATGTCTTGCCACCCCGTGGCAACTAATACCTTGCCCGTAAGATCAACGATGGCAATTCCGATCTTCGTTAGCTTGTAAAAATCGTTCATCATATCCTGAACAGCCTGAACATCAATGATGTCCGTTAAGTCTAATAAACCAATATTTTCTTCCGGCATCAGAATAGCATTCAGTTTTGAACGAACATATGCCTCACTCTCGGACAATGCCTTTTCAGCCTGTTTGCGCTCGCTAATATCTAATACAATTCCAATATAGCGAATTACCTTCCCTTTTTCTTCGCGGATTGGTTGTCCCTTGGACATCACCCAACGGATGGTGCCATCTCGATCGATGATCCGCCATTCGATGTTTATTTCACTACCGCTTTGAACAGCCGTTTGGGCTGCTTTTTCAACCTTCGCGCGGTCTTCGGGGTGCATTATTTGGCGCCAAGTTTCATAGGTAGGCTGGCAGCTATCCGGTTCTAATCCATACACTTTCCAAAGTTCATCTGACCAAATATTTTCATTGGTCTGTAGATCCCATTCCCAGGCGCCCGCTTTGGCTGAATCCAACGCCAGGCTAAGACGCTGTTTATTATCCTTGAGTGCCGTTTCAGCATGTTTGCGTTCGCTGATATCTTCGAACATTCCTATCGTGAACTGTGGGCTGCCATCTTCAGCGCGTACGACAGAACAGGTTAATTGCCCCCAGATATAATGATCGTCTTTATGGAGATTACGTTTTTCTATTGTATATGAATTTCGTTTTCCATCTAATAATTCATGATAGAGACTGAGGTCTTTTTCTTCGTCTTCCGGATAAGAGATATCTCTTATCGACATGTGGCTGTACTCTTCATCGGCATATCCGAGAATATTCAAGATAGCAGGGTTACCTTTTATAAAATCCCCGGCCAATGAAGCTAACGATATTCCAATTCCTGATGATTCGAATATTAGCCGGAATTTTGTTTCGCTTTCCCGCAGCGCCTCCTCAGCCCGCTTGCGTTTACTGCGAGCGCGCAGGGAGATGATACCAAACGACAGATCATCTACCATTTCCTCGAGGAGTCGGATTTCGTCACCTGTGAAGGCGTTTGGTTGGGATGAATAAATCATGAAAGCGCCGAATGTCTTGCCATCTTCATCTTTGATTGGCAGGGAGATACTGGAACGATAGCCGCGTTGCAAGGCACTCTCTCGCCAAAGGGCAAATTGAGGATCATTTTCAAAATCTTGGATATAAATAGTCTTTCCGCTGCGGATAGCTCTACCAGTAGGACCGCGCCCGCGTTCGGTATCCTCCCATGTGATGTTGACATTTGCAAGATAGCCTGCTTCTTTCCCTGCCCAAGCGACAGGTCGTACCGTCTTGGCTTCATTATTCTCGGCGAATCCCACCCAAGCCATATAGTAACCAGCCTCTTCGCAAACAATGCGGCAAATGTCGTTGAGCAGTATCTGCTCATCTGTTGCCCGTACCAGGGTCTGACCGCAAGTGCGGATGGCTCGCAGTTCACGATTCAAATTCTTCAGTGTCTTTTCTGTGTTTTTGCGCTCGGTAATGTCGCGGATGATGGAAAGAATACAAGCTTCTCCATTGACCTCGATAATTCTCGCCGACACCAGGCATATCTTAGTTTCCCCGTTCTTGATCCGAAATGGGGCTTCGAGGTTCGACACTTCACCATGCTCCCGCAACCCCTGTACCAACAGGGCGCGGTCTTGCGGATTTACCCAGATGTTGAGTTCGAGGGATGTTTTCCCTATGACCTCTTCAGTCGTATAACCGGTCAATCTTGTAAAGCCTTCGTTTATTTCGATGTACAATCCATCCCGCAGGCGATTGATATTAATCGAATCGGGTGAGATATGAAATGCCCTGG
>JBAXBF010000433.1:0-2754 GCA_037142095.1 Chloroflexota bacterium | reverse complement strand
CAGCGGTTCTGTCTTCCCCGCAGACGGGTGAAAAGGAAGTATTGGGTAATTCTGGCAATCCTGACTTTCACGGATGTGTCGCTCGTTTTCATAACTGTTGACTGTCTTATCATGGCTTATATATCTGTGGTCCAATCGTTTTTTGGCTGGACAAATGAACTGATCTGTCTGTGGGTCATAGCCAAAGTTCTCTGCTCGAAACTGGTGTTTGTGGATGATCTCGGAATTGCGGGAATGATGTGTATCCTGATAGAAGGCGTCCCATTTTTCTCTTTATATCGAGGGGGCTGCCCTTTTCTTTTTGGACAAATCCGTTGCTGTGTGCAAGGGCAGTGGCGGCGAAGCAATCCCCCATTAATATAACCGGTTGATTTGCTCGCCGCGCGATGCTATACTTTATTTAACGAATGCGGGGCACCTTTTTATCCCGATGTTGTTCGTTTTGCATTATTTACTCAAAAACGATCCAGAGTTGCTGGAACGGAGGATGAGGATGAGGGAAAAAGAGCCGGGCAGCAAAAACGTATCATTAAACGCTTGTACCTTTATTTTTTCATTACATTTTTGCTGCCCGGCTTTGATTAACTTTTTGGCTGGTCGGATGTCCCAGTAATGGTGGTCATCATTGCGGATATTATCACCTTAATAACCTATAGCCTATTTTCCTCGTGTTGAGAGAGAACCGCTATGCATCTCGTATAATCTAAGTAGAGCAAGAGCAGAAAGTCATTAGCAGCGGACCCTATGTCGTGGTTCGTCATCTCATGTATCTTGGATTGCCGTTGATGTATCTCATTGTCCCGCTGGTATCTGGTAATTCACAAATAGGAGGCAAAAGATGTGGCAAGAACAAAATAAAGGGGATTCGCTCGCCTGGTTGTTAGAAGCAGACTCGCCCGCTGTTCGTTATCTGGCATTGCGGGATATCCTGGATCGCCCGCATGAGGATGCTGAGTTAGGAAAGGCCCGCCGCGCCGCGCACCACAGCGGTCCCATCGCCGATATTTTGAACGCCATGCATCCTGACGGGTACTGGGTCGAAGGCGGGGCGGGGTATAACCCGAAATACCGTTCCAGTGTTTGGTCGCTGCTCATGCTGGCTCAATTGGGTGCATCGATCCATGTGGATGAACGCATTGAACGGGCATGCGATTATCTTCTACAGCATGGACTTACTGCCGGTGGGCAGTTTTCTGCCAACGGCGCACCTTCGGGAACCGCTGATTGTCTACAGGGAAACCTATCTTGGGCGCTGACCGCTTTGGGCTGTCCGGATGCGCGCCTCGAGACGGCTTTTGAATGGATGGCGCGCAGCGTAACCGGCGAGGGTATCGCACCTATGGAGGACAAAAAAGCCGCTGTGCGCTACTATGGCGGCAAATGTGGACCCAACTTCGCCTGCGGTTCCAATAATAAACTGCCCTGCGCCTGGGGAGCCGTCAAGGTGATGCTGGCTTTCAGTGTTTTGCCGCTGGAAAAACGTACACCCCTCATTGAGAGCGCCATCGAGAAAGGTGTTGATTTCCTATTCAGCGTCGATCCTGCCAGCGCGGCTTATCCAACAGGTTATGCAGAAAAACCCAGCCAGAACTGGTGGAAATTTGGCTTTCCCGTGTTTTATATCACCGACCTGCTGCAACTGGTGGAGGCTCTAACGGCGTTAGGTTACGGCAAGGATCCACGCCTGCAATGCGCCATGGACATCGTGCGCGAGAAACAGGATAATGCTGGACGCTGGCTGATGGAATACAATTATCAGGATAAAACCTGGGTCGACTTTGGGGATAAGAAAAAACCCAACAAATGGGTTACCTTGCGCGCCCTACGCGTCTTGAAATAGTGCATCTGACTTCTGTGGAGATATGAAATGGGACAAGACTCGTTGAAAGGTGATTTGCTCTCCTGGCTTTTAGAAGCAGACGCCCCCGGTATACGTTACCTGGCTCTGCGGGATCTTATGGAGTGCCTGCCAGAAGATACGGAGTTGATTGCTGCCTGCCGCGCCGCGCACCGCACAGGACCCATCGCCGACATTTTGAACGCCATGGCGCCAGCCGGTTATTGGGTCAAACCCGGCGCGGGCTACACCCAGAGGTATCGTTCCGGCGTCTGGTCATTGATTATGCTTGCACAGATGGGTGCATCCATTCAGGAGGATGAACGCATCGGACGGGCTTGCCATTATATGTTAGAGCATGCCCTGAGCGTAGGCGGACAGTTTTCAACCAATAACACGCCCTCGGGTACTGTCGATTGTCTGCAGGGCAATCTGTGTTGGGCGCTGACCGCTTTGGGCTGTGAGGACACACGCCTCACGACCGCTTTTGAATGGATGGCGCGCAGTGTTACCGGGGAAGGGATCGCAGCCAATCCAGAAAGCGAAGCGCCTGTGCACTATTTTGCCTGGAAATGTGCGCCCAATTTTGCCTGTAATTTCAACAAAAAACTGCCCTGCGGTTGGGGAGCGGTCAAGGTGATGTTGGCTTTCAGCGTTCTGCCGCTGGAAAAACGCACTCCGATTATTGAGCGCGCCATCGAGAAAGGGGTTGATTTCCTGTTCAGTGTCGATCCTGCGACTGCGGCGTATCCTGTGAAGAATGGAGGAAAGCCCAGCCGCGATTGGTGGAAATTTGGCTTTCCCGTGTTTTATGTTACCGATTTATTGCAGATCGTAGAAGCCTTAGCGGCATTGGGTTATGGCAAAGATCCCCGTCTGGCACGCGCCGTGGATATCATCCGCGAGAAACAGGGGAA
>JBAXBF010000432.1:0-2755 GCA_037142095.1 Chloroflexota bacterium | reverse complement strand
CTGCATCAGCCAGCCCTGGAATAGTATATCGGATGGTTCGCATAGTCCAGTAGTGGCGAAATAGAGTGTCTGCATGTTTGTAAGACTTTTCAGGCTGGATGGTAAATTTCCACTCAGGCTGGGATTATTGTTAATTCTTAAGTCAGTGAGACTGGTAAGACTAGAAAAAACATCTGGAAGTGCGCCGCTCAGGGTATTATATTGAAGATAAAGCCTCCCAAGATAAATATGACTTCCTATACTGGATGGAATGGACCCTGTCAAACTGTTGTTATTGAGGTAAAGCCAATATAGATATGGTAGTCCGTCAAATAGAGTATCGGTAAGTGCACCTACCAGGTTATTATAGCCTAAAGAAAGCCCTGTCACATGCCCACCGCCGCAAGAAACGCCATACCAGGAACAGGGCGTGTTTGTGGTTAACCACTCTGTATTGTATTTCCACGCACTGCCAGAGGTATCGTTATACAGGGTGGATAAGGCATCGCATTCTGTTACATCAATTTGTGTTTGAGAAGTACAATCGGTAAATGGGCTGCTATTTAAATATTGTGGGGCAAAATTGATATAGTTCGACGTTAGTGTAAGATTGCTGGCAGGCATCACAAAGGTGTTATCAATGGTGGTTTCTCCGAACCAATTATCAAAGACATAACCAACGTTGGTGCCTGGATCAAGTGTGATGTGTTCACCGCTTACATATTCGTTTGGGTTACATCCATTTGAGTTTATCGGGGAAGCAGTCGGCATTCCGCCCGCGCCTGGATTGCTCACAAGCGTCAAAGAATAACACGTCACCTGTGCCGATACCGGTTTCGAAGCAGGGAATAACGCCAGGATGATTCCAATCATGATTCCGCTGGAAAAAACGATCGAGCTCCAACCAACCAACTTGCCCAGTTTTTCTATCATACCAGATCACCTCGAGTTTATTCACCGAATGGTAACCAATAATAGGCAACCCCAATAATTCCATCTCCGTGCGCAAAGCACAGCGGAATTGGGATTGAGAGGATACCTGTCATCGTTATTAATCGTTAACTATATCATAGCCTTTTTTGAGCGAGATGTCAATTATTCCACCGTGGTATAGACCTTCTCATGCATATAAAGCGGTAGGTAATAATGCCCACCGGCGTTCTTTCCGCTTGACCCAGAACCTTTCCAGCCGCCGAAAGGTTGGAAGCCGGGCCAGGCGCCTGTCGTGGCACCCTGTGGGCGGTTGGCATAATTTACCCCGGCTTCGATGTGTTCAAAGAACCAGGCGGTTTCCTCTTTATTGCCATAAAAACCCGAGGTTAGCCCGTAATTGACCGCATTTGCATACTGCATGGCTTCATTCAGGCTTTTTACCTTACCAATCATCGTGATCGGTAAAAACATCTCCTGTTGCCACAGATAATGATCGTAGGGGACATCTACCGCTACCGTCGGCATGCAGAAATAACCTTTCGAGAAGTCACCCGTGGTTAAGATTTTACCGCCGCTGACGATGTTGCCGGCTCCGCTTAAATCTTCAGTAAAGGTTTGAAAATCGTTGAAGCTGGACTTGTTGATGACGGGTCCAATATACGTCTTCTGTTCGGTTGGGTCGCCGATCACCAGTTCGTTGGTCAAGGCTGCAACGCGCGCCACCAGCCGCTCATAAAGCGCTTCTTCTACATAAACTCGTGAGCAGGCGGAACATTTTTGTCCCTGCAGCCCGAAGGCAGAGCGGACGATGCCCAGAGCCGCTCGTTCAACATCCGCGTTACGCGAGACGATGGCAGGGTTCTTTCCGCCCAGTTCCAGGATGGTAGGACGCACAAATTTGCCTTTGTTGGCGAAGTCACGGAAGATGCCCATGCCGACGTCAAAAGAACCGGTGAAGGTAACGCCATCCACCTCAGGGCTGTCGATCAATGCCTGACCATAGGAGCGACCAGGTCCTGTGCCAAAGTTAAAAACGCCGTCAGGTAAGCCGGCGTCTCGCAGACATTCGGCGATCAAACGCACCGTAAAGGGGGTATCGGTAGCGGGTTTTATCACCACCGTATTGCCAGCAGCCAGGGCTGCTCCCGCAGGTCCGTACGTCAGAGCCGCCGGGAAGTTAAACGGGCTGACGATTAACCAGACTCCATAAGGCACCAAACTGGAGATGTTCGTGTACTGGTAACCGGGGATGGGGTCACTGCCCATTGTTTTAACATAACCATCGTTCTGCTCCATTTGATCACAGGCATACCGAATCAAGGCGGCTGATTCAGCGACGTCTCCCAATGCCTCGTTGCGGTTCTTACCGACTTCCATGCATAAAACGGCTGCAATTTCGAAAGTGCGTTCGTCGATCAAATCAGCGGCTTTACGCAGCAATTCAATCCTTTTTTGCCAGGGGGTATGGCTCCAGGAAGGATAAGCCTGGCGGGCGGCTTGCAGGCACTTTTCGGCATCCTGGGAATTCCCCTTTTGAAAGATGCCTAAGGTGATCTCCGTATTGATTGGAGAACAAGATTCAAACTTCTCGGCAGTGAAATGTTCTTTACCATTGATGATCATCCCGTATTCCTTGCCCAGATCGGCTTTCACTTTGATGAGAGCTTGATCGAAGGAAGTATGCATCTCGGCAGGTGGGTTGAACATGGTCGCGTATGTGAATTTGAAGTTTGACGATGACATAAAAAAAGATCTCCTTAATAGATTGGCATGTAAAATGGATAGATAAATTTACACTTCTTACTGGGATTCTAAATCAAAAAAAGCCAGTGCTTTTTCATAA
>JBAXBF010000431.1:0-2758 GCA_037142095.1 Chloroflexota bacterium | reverse complement strand
GATGTGCCGCTGGATTTGTTAGCGCGGACGTTTCAGGAAGCCAAGCAACTGGGGATTTATAACAAAATCGGCTTTACCCTAAACACGCCCAATTACGCTGAACTTCCCGACATTCTGGAACTGGCACTCGAACACTGGTGTGGAGCGGTACGAATAGCGCGTTTTCTAGCGGTAAGGTCGGGATTGGATTTTCGAGTAACGGAACGAGCGGCGTCAACCGGCTGACTGCGGACTATGCCACCATGAGCTCAACGGTGGTGGGGGGTATCCAGGCGCTTCAGCTAGCACCATAGTCCTCCGCGGGTGTCGAGCGGCGCTCAAGATTTTCTCTACATAGTACTTCTCCATTTTTGCGTTAGTTGACATCTCATTCATCCAGTGATAAACTGGACAACATTCATAATCTAAAGGCACATCCCTGTGCCTCGTAGTTGGAGAAATTATGCCTGATTTTACCTTACCCAAGACGTACGATTTCAAATCCACCGAAAGCCGCATCTATGAGATGTGGGAGAAAAGTGGATATTTTAAACCCAAGAATGACCCTAATCAACCTGGTTTTGACCCGAGTATCAAAACCTTTGTTATCAGTATCCCCCCGCCCAACGTAACCGGGGAACTACACCTGGGACACGCCATGTTCGTGTCCATGGAAGACCTGATGATCCGCTACCACCGCATGAAGGGCTATGCCACCTTGTGGGTACCCGGATCGGATCATGCCGGCATCGCCACCCAATTACAGGTGGAAAAAGCCCTGGCAAAAGAGGGAACTTCGCGCGAAAAGATCGGACGGGAAGAATTTCTCAAACGTACCTGGCAATGGAATGAGAAGTACGGCGGCATCATTTACCAACAAATCCGGCGCCTGGGTGCTTCGTGTGATTGGGAACGTGTGCGCTTCACCCTCGACGAAGGCTTATCCAAATCCGTCCGTGAGGGCTTCGTGCGCTTATATAAAAAAGGGTTGATCTATCGTGGACCGCGCCTCATCAACTGGTCACCGGGATTGAAGACTGCCGTCTCCGATCTGGAAGTGGAATATTCACAAGAACCAGGCACGTTATATTACTTCAAGTATATGGTGGCGGGTTCGCAGGATGAATTTATCCCGGTTGCCACCACCCGACCCGAGACCATTCTGGGAGATACAGCCGTTTGTGTGCATCCCGAAGATGATCGCTATCGCAAATACATCGGACAAAAGGTAATCGTGCCTATCTTGGGACGCGAAGTACCGGTGATTGCGGATGCGTATGTCGAACGCGAGTTTGGTACGGGTGCGCTCAAGATCACTCCGGGGCATGACCAGAATGATTATGAAATCAGCCAGCGCCACAAGCTGCCCATGTTATCGATCATGGATGAATCCGCGCGCATCAACGAGCATGGTGGTCCTTATCAAGGGCTGGATCGCTTTGACTGCCGTAAGAAAATATGGGAAGACATGCGTTCTGCTGGTCTTGTGTTAAAAGAAGAGGCTTATACGCTTACCGTACCACGCTCACAACGTGGCGGTGAAATTATCGAGCCGATGATTTCGACCCAATGGTTCGTGCATATCCAGCCGCTGGCAGATGCCGCCCTGGAAGCTGTACGGGATGGACGCATCACCATCGTTCCCGAACGCTTCACCAAAGTCTATTATAACTGGCTGGAGAACATCAAAGACTGGTGCATCAGCCGCCAATTATGGTGGGGACACCGCGTGCCGGTCTGGTATGCGCCGGATGGCACGATGTTCTGCGCTCACAACGAAGAAGAAGCCACCCAACAAGCACGCCAACAATTTGGAACCGACGTGCATCTGGAACAAGATGAAGACGTGCTGGACACCTGGTTTTCTTCAGGTTTGTGGCCATTCTCTACCCTCGGTTGGCCCGATAACACCCCCGATTTAGGCTACTTTTACCCGACCGCCATGATGGAAACAGGCTATGATATCCTCTTTTTCTGGGTAGCGCGCATGATTATGATGGGCTTGGAATTCACCGGAGAAGTCCCATTCCAGACCGTTTATTTACACGGTCTCATCCGCGACGAACACGGGCGTAAGATGAGCAAATCGTATGGGAATGTCATCGACCCATTAATCGTCATGGATGAGATGGGAACCGATGCCCTCCGTTTCACCCTTCTGGTCGGTTCAACGCCGGGCAATGATATGAGCTTGAGCGTCAAGAAAGTCGAGTCTAATCGCAACTTTGCCAATAAAGTCTGGAATGCCGGGCGGTATGTGATCAATGCCATCAGCCAGGCACCTGCGCAAGGCAACATCGATTGGTCTCTGGCGGATTCATGGATCTGGGCACGTCTGCAAACCCTGGTGCGGGATGTTGAGCGTCTCTTCCAAAATTACCAGTATGGCGAAGCAGGACGCCAGATTTATGAATTTTTCTGGAACGATTTTGCCGATTGGTATGTTGAATTAGCAAAGCTGCAATTAGCGGAAGGCGGCGACCGTGCTTATACCACGGCAGACACGTTGATTCGGGTGCTGGATACCAGTTTGCGTCTACTGCATCCCTTCACACCCTATATCACAGAAGAGCTATGGGGCTATTTAAAGGAAGCAGCCCCGCAGGGAAAGGAATGGGGACCAGCCCTGATCGTGGCTGATTGGCCCATGCCGCTCCCCGAAGAAGATTGGGAGACCCAGAAAGTGGCGGATTTCTCCCTGATGCAGGAAGTGGTACGGGTGATCCGTAACCTGCGCGCCGAGAAACAGGTCAAACCCGGGCAGCGTACTCCAGCCATC
>JBAXBF010000430.1:0-2759 GCA_037142095.1 Chloroflexota bacterium | reverse complement strand
GCGCGCTGGCGCTATACGCTCGGTGCGGGTGGTATTTCCGTTTTATTAAGTGGGGTGGTGCTGCTTTCAGGGATATTTTTAACTTTTTATTACTCACCCAGTGTCGAGGCGGCAGCCGTTTCGGTGCAAAGAATCACTTACCTGGTGCCTTTGGGTTGGATTGTGCGCGGGTTACATTTCTGGTCTGCTCAGGCATTACTGGTATTCGCATCCGTCCACCTGCTGCGCGTGGTGATGACTGGGGCCTATCCTTCGCGGCGTTTCAATTATTTGCTGGGTCTGGGGCTTTTTGTGCTCATCCTGTTGTTGGACTTCAGCGGGTATGTTCTGCGCTGGGATGAAGGCATTCATTGGGCGCTGGTGGTCGGGACTAACCTGCTTAAGACAATCCCCTTGGGTGGCTCTTATCTATACGGATTTGTGGTTGGCGCGGAGCAGCCTTCTGCGCCAACGCTCCTACGCTTTTATGGCTGGCATCTTTTCGGTTTGATGTTGCCATTCATCTTTCTGACAGGCTGGCATCTCTTTCGTTTACGCAGGGATAGTGGTTTGGTTGTGCCTCCGCCTGCTTTACGAAGAGAGATAGCCCGCATAAAGCGTTTTGAATTGGTGCGGCGGGAAGTCTTTGCCACCTTGGTTGTGTTGTCCATCCTACTGTTATGGGTGGCTTTCTTTCCTGTTCCTATTGCTGCCCCCATCCTGGAGAATAGCTCTTTAGCGGGGGATACCAGCGCTCCATGGTTTTTTCTGTGGGTGCAGGGCTTGCTCCGTTTTGGTGACCCTTTCTGGTTTGGGATCGTCATTCCGGCGGCATTCCTTACCCTTCTGGCATTGATCCCTTATATATTAGGTGAACCGCATCCAGATGAACTGGGACGCTGGTTTCCGAAAAGTGGACGCCGTGCGCAAATTCTTTTCTTGTCGCTGTTCGCCTTGTGGCTTGGGTTGACGATAACCGCTCTGCGGGTAAAATAGGCAGGGAAAAGGATTTATCCTCGGTTGCATCCTCCGGTATTGCGGAAGTATTGATGAAAAAATGGAGTTTTCTTCTGGTTTCTTGTTTTCTGCTGGCAGTGGTAGTTCTGCTCTTCTGGCTGGATGCGCTTAAACCACGTCCGGTAAGTCTCATCCCCACGTTAACGGGCAAGGTTGAATATTGTCTGTCCTGCCATGCCGACTTGCCCCAGATAAGTGCTTCCCACCCGGTGGCATCCTTCGGCTGTGTGATATGCCATGGTGGTGAACGCCTGGCACTGGACGCTGATCTGGCGCACAGCACCATGCGGGGAAAACGCAACCCTTCTGACCTGGCGGTGGTGGAAGCTTCTTGCGGCGGAGAAAATTGCCATTCGGCACACAAAGCGGGTACGCCTGAAAACCAGCGGGATCATATTCAGCGCGTCCGTACCAGCATCCAATCGACCTATGCGGGGGCGCTGGCTCAGGTGCGTTATGCCTTCGGCGCGCAAAAAGACCTGATTGCCCGCCAGGCGATTTATGCAGTTCAGGATGAGAAAATAACCACTCCCAGCGGCGTTTCCTCGTTGACCGCTTTTGATGCGGCTCAAGAAAGTAACCCTACCTTGCGAAGCTTTGCGAAAAATTGCCTCGACTGCCATCTATCTGCGCCAGCACGCCCGGAGAATGAATATAGCCGCTTGACTGGCTGTGCTGCCTGCCACACGCCCCATGTTATAGATGCGAGTAAAAGCGATCCAAAGCAGCCGCTTCACAAACTGACTATGGCTATTCCTTACGCTCAATGTAATACCTGCCATAACCGCGGTAATTATAGTATGGTGGATATGCAGTTTCATCCGCGCCAGGATCATCCCATGGATCGCCTGCACGATTATTACCAACCGATTGCGCAATTTGCGCGCTGTGAATGGACTTTGGACTGTATCGACTGCCATACCCGAGTGGAAGCCATGGGCGATGGGGATTTGCACGGCAGCAAGAAGGATATCCAATATATTCAATGCCGTACCTGCCATGGAACCTTGAATGACTTACCATCTACGCGGGTGATCAAAGATTCAAACGATTTCGCCCTTTACCAGGTGTTTCTTAACCCGGTGATTGACCTCAAAATCGGCGACACGATCGTAACAACCCAAAAAGGCGAAGCGATGTGGGCAATCCGTAAACAGGATATACCCAACATCCCATTGTCTCAATTTGAGTTAACCTCAAAAATCAATAAACAGCGTTTTAACGTGCCGTTGGTGAAGGGCAGTGGCTGCCAGCAGGATGTGACCAAACAATCATCACCAGACTGTGAAGTCTGCCATGCTGTGGATCGATAATCATGATAAAAAAGAAAGATAACCTGAGCCGGGCTGATTTTCTGACCTTTGTTTGGAAAGGGATAATCTATTTATGCGGGCTGCTTGGGCTGTATGGAGGGTTGCGTTTTCTGGGATATCAAGATGAGGCAATGCAGCCTGAGACCGTTGATCTTGGAGAAGCAAAGGATTTTCCCCTTGGCACGTGGAAGGTTTTAACGCAGCCTAAAATTTTCTTTACGCATGAAGCGGACGGTTTCCATGCCCTCAGTCTGTCTTGTTCACATTTGGGGTGCATCGTCGAACTGACTGCGGATGGTTTTCGCTGTCCCTGCCACGGTTCGCGTTATGATTTACAGGGGGATGTGAAGAATGGTCCTTCGGAGAAACCTCTCCAAACGCTGCGCGTGGAGGAGGATGCTGCACACCACCTTATTTGCAGAATTCGTTAACCCTGCCTGATTAAGCGTA
>JBAXBF010000429.1:0-2771 GCA_037142095.1 Chloroflexota bacterium | reverse complement strand
AGATAGGGACGTTCCACACCGGCGATTTGATCCAGTCGCTCATCATACCAGGTCGCGACGCGCTGGCGCTTCTCTAATAGTTCGTCCAGCCGGCTCACTTGCACTCGTCCTAAGGCAGCAGACAGCTCATCCATGCGGTAATTGTAACCAAGGTGAGTATGCTGCAGCCAGGTGTCGCCGGGAGCGCGTCCTTGATTGCGTAAGGCGCGCATGAAATCAGCGTCTTGATCCCGGTTTGTAACGATGATGCCACCTTCGCCGGTGGTGATTTGCTTGTTGGGGTAAAACGCGAAGACACCATAATCTCCCAAGAGTCCGGCGGGACGGTTTTTATAGGTGGCTCCCAACGCCTCGCATGAATCATCGATCACGCGTAAGTCATGTTGGCGGGCAACTTCGAGGATAGGGTCAATATCAACCGGTTGTCCGAAAACATCTGCGGTGAGAACCCCTTTTAGCCGGGCGGCAGTCGACGCACCTTTACGCGGCAGCCAGCGTTGAGCCGCTTTTCCACCAGATATCAGGTCAGATATTGCTTGGCGTACTTGCTGCGGATCGATATTACCGGTTTTTTCGTCAACATCTACATAGACAGGCACGGCACGTTCGTACAGAATCACATTCGTTGATGCTACAAACGAGTATGGCGTCGTAATGACCAGATTCGTATCGCCGATTCCAGCCGCGCGCAGGCATAGATGTAAGCCAGCCGTGCCAGAGCTAACCCCAATCGCATTTGAACAGCCTAACCGTTGGCGAAAGGCATCCTCAAACGCGAGAATTTCCTTTCCCATACTCAGGTTCGGGGTGCACATGACGGCGGCTACCGCTTCGCGTTCTGCCGCCGTAATATCAGGAGAAGACATTTGGATCATATGGCTTAATCCCGCCGCCGCGAACCGGTCAGTAGAAAGACATAGTAGAGAAGCGTCGAAATTGCCTGGACGGCGGCTGCAATATACGTCAAAGCCGCAGCATTCAGAACTGAGGATACACCACTGCGGTCATCTTGAGAAATAATTCCCAGGTTTACCAGTGATTCTTTCGCACGCGAGCTAGCGTTTAATTCAACCGGCAGGGTTACGATGGCGAACAAAGCAACCATAGCAAACAAGCCAACCCCTATCCAGGCAATCTGTGTCCCAAAACTACCTGAGCGACCACCGCTCATGAAGAAACCGATCATAAAGATGACCGGTCCGAGCCAACTTCCAAATTGGACGGCTGGAACCATTGCCGAACGAAAGTTGAGAGGCATGTAGCCAGCTTGATCTTGCAAGGCATGCCCTGACTCATGGGCAGCAACCCCGACTGCCGCGATGCTGTTGGTATTATAAACATCCGGGCTGAGTCGCAGCACTTTCTTAGACGGATCATAATGATCGCTTAGAAAACCACCGACTCGCTCGATGGTAACATTGTATAATCCATTTGAGTCGAGGATGCGCCGGGCAGCATCTGCGCCGGTCATACCTGACCTGGCGGCAATTTTAGAATATTTGCTAAAGGTGGATTTCACCTTCATCTGGGCATATAGACCCAGAATAAGTGCCGGAAGGGCGAAGATAAAATACATGGGATCAAAAAACATAAGCACACCTCCTCGTAAATGGGTGCAACATCTAATTATTCCACTTTTACAATCTTATCCGTTCGGATTAGAGGAGTCAAGATGGATTGGCGGGTCTTATAAATCTCTAACCCAAATTTTCATGGGATCACTGTGTTCATGGGGCAGGGAATAAAAATAAGCGGGAGCGTCTCGAAGGAGTGCTCCCGCCATAATCCTCAGATCAGATTGGATTATTCCATTGCGCCGAGGACAAGCGCCAGTAATGCCATACGCATTACGACACCGTTGAAAGCCTCAATCCAATAGCGCTGGTGACGGGTATCGTCCACATCGGGAGGAAGTTCGTCCATACGCGGTAAAGAGTGCAGGATGATGCTGTCTTGTTTTGCCTTGCGCAGCAGTTCCTTGGTGACTTTGTAATTGGCAGGGGTCATGCCTACATCACCCTTGCGCTCGTCACGTGACTTGGTGTAATCGGGTTGAACAACAGGTTCCATATAGATTACATCGGCTTCGGCAATCGCCTGCTCGACATGTTCAATTTCTTTGAAGCGTAAGTTCAGGTCAACCAATTCCTTCTTGAAATCATCGGTCAGGCTCATCTCAGGCGGTGAAACATAGAAGGCTTCGATGTCGAACTTGGTCATCGCGTAGGAAATGGAGTGCATGGTGCGCATGCGCATATCGCCGATCAGGAGGAACTTCAAACCGTCCAATGTACCCTTTTCACCCAGGATAGTATACATGTCGGTCAAAACCTGAGTGGGATGTTCGCCCCAGCCATCACCGGCATTGATGATGGGAACGCTCGCCCACTTGGCGGCTTCCGCTGGTGCACCTTGCTGGAAATGACGCATAACGATCACATCGCCGTAATATTCAAGCATCTTGACGGTATCTTTGATCGACTCCTGGTAGAAGTCGCCGGCGCGGGTCATTTTGGCATCCGAGAAACCAGTCACGTGTCCGCCGAGGCGGTGCATGGCGGCTTCGTGCGCCAGACGGGTGCGGGTGCTGGGTTGGTAAAAAGCCGTTACCAATGTCTTTTCTGCCAGCATATCGCTGTTACGGCGGTTGCGAGCGATGGGAGCTAATTCATCCGCTACATCAAAAACATGATAATACTCCTCGCGACCGAAGTCTTTGAGGGAAAGGATATCTCTACCGAGAAAACTACGCATTTTTAAACCTCCAAAAT
>JBAXBF010000428.1:0-2772 GCA_037142095.1 Chloroflexota bacterium | reverse complement strand
AATTTAAGTGATAAAATCGATGATAACGCTTGCCCAGATCTAATTACGGTGCAACGCATTGGAGTATGATTTTGGAAAAATTACAATATACGCCTTTAGAACGAATGATTGCTTCGGACTATGCTTCGGGGATTGCGCTCGTCATCCGCCACAGCGAGCGGCATCCATTGAACGGGCATGCGGGCATCATCGAGGCTGACTTGACCGAAAAAGGGATGCAGGATGCCATCGATTACGGCAGGGAGCTGGCCACGCGCTACCAGATTGAGCGTGTGTACACCAGTCCGCTTATGCGCTGTATCCATACCGCTCAGGGTATTTTGCAAGGAGCCAATGTTGAGCTTCCTCTACATACCCATTGGTGGATGTACAGCCCTTTCTTGAACGGCAGCCAGCCGGATGAAGATTCGATCGTAATTGCACCGACGGGAAAAATAAAAGACATCATTATGTCGCGCATCGACAAACGTCTTTTGGTCATGGCTTTGAAGCGTATCAAGATCCCGGACGAAGCGTGTAAAATGAATATTTATGTATCCCATGATTCGCTGGTGTCCCCATTACGCGCTTATATTTTGGGGGAGAATACGGTGCAGGTGGGAGATTATCCCGGCTATCTGGAAGGGATAGCCCTCTACCGTGAAAACAATCAACTAAAGATGATTTGAGGGTTCAGCCGGCATTCAGACAGCGGATAAGCACAGTGCGCCGGTGATATCCGCGGCGGTGCTCAAATAAATAGACGCCTTGCCACATCCCTAAGTTGAGCTTCTTGTCATCGACTGGAATTGTGAGGCTCACATTGGTCAGGATGGAACGGATGTGGGACGGCGAATCGTCCGAGCCTTCGGTGGTGTGCCGGTACCAGGGCTGGTTTTCAGGGGCGATTTTTTCCATGAAGACTTCCATATCCACCTTAGCGGAAGGATCATAACTTTCACTGATCACCAGAGAGGCGCTGGTATGTTGAATGTAGAGGAAACACATTCCTTCGCGTACCCCCCAATGATGGATGCAAGACTCGATTGCAGCGGTAAATGGATAAAGTCCTTTACCGTTTGTTACGACTTCAATGCTGTCTTTATACCAGTCCATCTATTTTTTCTTGAAGAATCTGCCTAAACCAAACCAGCGGGTGAGCAAATTGGTTTTTTCGGGATGCGGCATGGGCGGCGGGTTGGTTTCCCAGTCACTAGTAGAACGCCGGATCCACCACAGTTCGCGCGCCTGCATTGCATTTTCAAATACAGGGGAAAGCGCATTCGTATCGTCCGTGTTTTCAAAAAGGGTAGTGCGTAAAGCCTCAATGGCAGCGATAAAATCATCCAGGACGCGCAAGGTATTGGTACGGTTAAGAGTTGCTTCTGATTGGAGCGTACCCGCTTGAATCAATTCAAGCGGCATGGTTGCTGCGGCGTAAGATAAACCAGTGGTCTTGGTAGCTTCAAACCAGCCAGGTTGCCCGGCACTCGCCAGGACAAGCGCAGTCGCGATTAATTGTGGCAATGTCTGGGTACGGGCGGTCAAACCGTCCAATTCAGCCGCGTCGATAAATAGGGGAGTTGCCCCAAGCAGACTGATAATATCCGTCGCAAACCGCACTGCATTTTGTGAAGAACCTGCGGCAGGCACGATAAAGACAGGCATGTTCTGGAATAAATCTGCCCGAGCCGTGAGCGGCGATTCTGCCTGAGCAATGCCGGGAACCGGCAGTAAAGAAATATAAGAAACTCCGGCTGGCAGCAATTCCTGTGCCCAGCTTAGAAGTGTATTTTTGACCGGCGCAGTATCCATGACAAGCGTCCCGGACTGCAGATCAGGAATGATCTCACCCAGCGTGGCACGAATTTCATCTAATGGCAGGCAGAGCAGCACAATCTGTGATCCTTTCACGGCATCATGGAGATTAAAAGTGACTTTATCCACCGCCCCCAAACTTTTCGCCTGATTGGCGACTTCCAGACTGCGGTCATAGCCGACACGCTGCATGTTCCCTTTATGATCAGCCAGAGCCAGACCGAATGACTTGCCGATTTGTCCTAATCCAAGAATGGAAATTTGTGTGCTCATAAAATTTCTTTAAAAGATAAGCAGTTGAAATAATTTATAAGCCGGCATCCAGATGATCCAACTTAATAAATTGATCTTGAAGAAAGGCAGTACGAAAACCAGAACCATGAGCGCCATGGGTCCATAGGGGCGGATATAACGGTCCATCCAGTCTGTCCAGCTTGGGGGAAAGAAAAACTCGGCGATCTGATCACCGTCCAGAGGTGGGATGGGTATGAGATTGAACAGCGCCAGGACTATGTTGATCAATACAAACTGGGTCAGGATTTGTCCCACAGTGGGTAATAACTGCCCGCTTGCGATGTTTTCCGCCTGGAATAACCCAAAGCGTAAAGGGATGGCGGCGACGACCGCCATGATCAGGTTGGAGAGGGGTCCTGCAAAAGAAACCCACATCAACGCCGAATCGGAATGCCGGCGCAAGGTGTTGGGATTGATTGGGACCGGTTTTGCCCAGCCGAAGCCGGCGATAATCAAGAGCAAGGAACCCATCACATCCAAATGTGCCAGCGGGTTGAGAGTCAAACGCCCGTTAAGGCGCGGGGTATCATCGCCAAAATAATCTGCCGTCCAGGCATGGGCAAATTCATGCCCGGTAAAGGCAATCAACAGCACGAATATGTTGGCGATCAACATAGCGGGGGGAATACTGAGCATATTAAGCATATTTTTTCCTCTCCGCCTATTATACCGCAGGATGTA
>JBAXBF010000427.1:0-2791 GCA_037142095.1 Chloroflexota bacterium | reverse complement strand
ACAGGATTACCAGCAGATGGAATACATCGTAGTAGATGGCGGATCAACGGATGGGAGTGTTGATACGATACGTAAATACGCTGATCGGCTTGCATGGTGGGTCTCCGAGCGCGACCGTGGGCAGGGAGAAGCGATCAATAAGGGGATGGCACACGCTCGCGGAGAAATTGTTACCTGGCTTAACTCCGACGATTTGTATCTACCGGGTGCAGTCAGCCAGGCAGTTGATGTGTTTCAGACTCATCCTGATGTGGGTCTGGTTTATGGGAATGCAGTTACCATTGACACACATGGCGTCCCGCTGAATATTCTTTCTTTCGGTGATTGGGAATGGCGGGATTTATTGGGCTTTCGGATTATCTGCCAGCCGGCTGTCTTTATGCGCCGTGAGCTTTTTGAACGGGCTGGAGGAATGTCTGAGGGATACCATTTCATGCTCGATCATCACCTCTGGCTGCGTATTGCCAGTCAAGCGTCCATTTACCATATTCCGGATATTCTTGCGGCTGCCCGCCACCACCAGAATGCAAAAAACGTTTCCCACGCCGAGGGTTTCGCCCAGGAAACAGGGCGCGTCCTGGACTTTATTCGCCAGAAATTCACGGATCGTATTGCAACACAAGACTGGCGTCTCATCGAAGGCGGAGCCCTACGATTGCAGGGACGTTATTATCTGGACGGGGGAAAACCAGGTAAAGCATTAGCGGCTTATAGGGATGCTTTTTTGCGTCGTCCTCTTTATACCTTGCAGCATGCCCATCGGATTTTGTATGCCTTGTTGAGTCTGGCAGGGATGCAGCATAGGTTGGATGGAATCCAGCGCTCACGTTCGGGTGAATTTAAACAGCGGGCTGCCCTGACCGTCAGAGCACGTCTGGAAAAATTTCATTGTGCCACATGGGTGGGGATTAAATAAAATCTGTTTGATAAAAAACCATATAATTAATGATATACTTGTCAAATGATGAGTAAAATCAGCCCAAGTAAGGCTATCCTCGTTACCGGCGCGCACCGTTCAGGTACGACCTGGGTTGGGAAGATGCTTTCTGCCAACCGAGAGACGGCATATATCAGCGAGCCTCTTAATGTTCTGCATCGAACGGGTGTTTTGGGTGTTCCGGTTAATCATTGGTATACCTATATTACCGCAGAAAACGAAGCATACTATCTCTCTGCCTTTCAGCGTACGCTAAGTTTGCATTATAATCTCTGGCAAGAGATCGTTTCCTTAAAAACCTGGCATGATTTCCAGCGCATGGGTCGGGATTGGAGTATTTTTTCCGTTGGGCGAATACGGGGGGCGCGCCCACTACTCAAAGATCCTTTCGCGATTTTCTCTGCGAAATGGTTTATGGAACGCCTCAATTGTGCCGTTGTTGTTACGGTGAGACATCCAGCGGCGTTTGCTTCCAGTCTTAAACGTTTAAACTGGCACTTCAATTTTAGGGAACTTCTCGATCAGCCGCTCTTGATGCGTGATTATCTTCATCCTTTTCAGGAAGAAATGGAAGCGATGCTGCGCACACCGGAAGATATTGTGGGGCAAAGTGCGTTGCTCTGGTGTATCCTTTATGGCTTTGTGGCACAGATTCAAACCACAAAACCGGATTATTTCTTTCTGGTTCGCCACGAAGATTTGTCCCTGGATCCTATCAACGGTTTCAATGATCTATATCATCATCTTGCATTGAACTTCACTCCCCGTACACAGGGAGCAATCCTGAATAGCAGCAGCTCAGAAAATCCGGCGGAACTGTCGAAGAAAGCAGTCCATTCCGTCCATCTGGACAGCCGAGCGAACCTTGCTAATTGGAAGAAAAGATTATCACCCCAAGAAATTTCCCGGATTCGTGAGTTATCAGGTGAGGTGGCGTTGAAATATTACCCGGACTTTGATTGGGAATAGGAGCGCAAAAATGAACCGAACGATTTCGAGTATAATTTATTCAATTTTCTTACTATTGATTTTTATAATGGGCTGCCAGCCTGCCCCAAAAACCAATCCAACCCCAATTGCACCCGCTGCACCTCTTACACCCAATGTGAACGAGAAAGAACCTAGGTTAACCTCGACGCCTGGATTGATAGAGCTAACCCTGACACCCAATTATTCACAAATACCGGAAAAAATTACCGCCACGCCTCAACCTGAAACATCTTTGGATTATTTTATAAATATAGAAAATCCAGCTTCAGGACAAGTGCAGGTTAAGGGAATTCTTTCCCACTATCGGGGCAAAACGATCAAATTGGGTAGAGGGCAAGCCGGGGGAGGGAGACAGGTTCCGGCGATGTCACATTTCCTGCCTGAAGGCAGCCCTTTAACGAAATCAAGCCGCTATCTGGAAATTATAACCATCCCATCGAATGGCCAGGAACGCGTAGTATTTAAATATGATGTCAATCTTAACCCCAAGATATTTCCCAATGGTTACCATTGGTATCTCAATAATAAATTCGGGATTGTGGAACCCGAGTATTTATTATTCTTTCCAATCGAGTTGTCAGGCAGCAGTAATTACCTTCCTTTTCAAAATATCAAAGTATTCTTTTCCGTACCGGATGGTTGGGATGTGTTAACCCATTGGCAGAAAGAGGATGATCATTATCTTGCCAGATCGAGCCCTGAACTTATCCTTGGTTTTTTAGGTTTGGGTAAATTCGAGAGAGTGAGTGAGGACATCGAGGGTATAAATGTAACGACGGCGTTTCTTAATGTCCCAAAAGCGAAACAAGAGGAAATCGACAGGCTTGTATTTGGACTCTACCAGTATTACACAAAAAAAATTGG
>JBAXBF010000426.1:0-2817 GCA_037142095.1 Chloroflexota bacterium | reverse complement strand
CGCCCTGGCAGTTAAGCCCGGGGCTCTTTTTTGACACGCGGTCCATCCTTTTGAGCATCAGCGCTTTCTTCTTCGGTCCCATCTCCGCCACGGTAGCAGTCCTAATGACCAGCAGCCTGCGCATTTACCAGGGCGGCAGTGGGATGATAACCGGTCTGTCAGTCATCATCACCTCTGCAGCGGTTGGGATCGGCTGGCGAATCCTGCGGCGCGGTAACCTGGAGAACCTTTCCGCCCGAGCGTTCTACTTGTTCGGATTACTGGTGCATATTATCATGCTTTTGTGTATGTTATTGCTGCCCAAAGCGCTTATCTGGAATACTTTGTCAAAGATAAGCCTGCCGGTGCTCGTAGTTTACCCCATCGGAACGCTCCTGTTGGCTACTTTAATGACCAATCGGATAAAACGTAAAAAGAACGAGCAAAATCTGCTTGCAAACGAGGAAAAATACCGTACTTTGTTCGAAACGATGGTGCAGGGTGTGGTTTACCAGGACGCCCAGGGAATAATAACATCCGCCAATCCGGCTACCGAACGCATCCTCGGTTTAACGCTCGACCAGATGCAGGGTAGAACCTCGATAGACCCGCGTTGGAAAGCGATTCACGAAGACGGCTCCGATTTCCCTGGGGATACGCACCCGGCGATGGTAGCATTACGAACCGGAAAAGAAGTGCGGGATAGCATTATGGGTGTTTATAATCCAAGCACAGCGTGTTACTCATGGATCAATGTCAATGCCGTTCCTCAATTCAAAGCGGGACAAAACACGCCGTATCAGGTTTATGCCACCTTCGAAGACATCACCCGCCGCAGGCAGGCAGAGGGAGACCTGCGTAAAAGCGAAGATGAGCTACGCCTGGCGCAGAAATTCGCCGACCTGGGAACCCTGACGGCTGGCATGGCACATGAGATGAACTCTCCCCTACAGGTCATCACTGGCTCGGCAGATAGCCTGCTGGAAACGATCCATAAAAATGAAATCCCGGATCCTGCCCGTCAGAAACGCTATTTGGAAAACATCTCGCGCAACGGCTGGCGCATCGCCGAATTGGTGCGGGCTCTCAATCTCTATGCGCGTCCGTCCATATCCATTGTGGAACCCTACGATTTCAACGAGATTGTCCACGATACCTTGTTATTGATTGAACACCAACTTAAGACCTGGGCAAACATCCGGGTTGAACTAGCGCTGCAAAAAGACCTACCCGCTATTCTCTGCAATCGCAACGAAATTACCCAGATGCTGATCAACCTGCTCACCAATGCTCGGGATGCTATGCCATTGGGAGGAACGATCCAAATCTCAAGCGCGTATGACGCCCAAAAGGATGAAGTAACCCTCGAGGTGCAGGATAATGGTTCAGGCATCCCGCCTGAGATCCAGGAAAAGATATTTGATCCCTTCTTTACAACCAAACCGTTCGGCAAAGGTACCGGGTTGGGACTCTCAATCGTGCACGGCATCGTGCGCACCTATGAGGGACGGATCGAATTAAACAGCGAACTCGGACAAGGCACAACCCTGCGCCTGATTTTTCCAGTCAACAAGACTCTAACAATGAAAGAGGAAGAATCCACAAAACTGGGGCGCTATGGCTAAAGTCCACGAGACCCCCGGTAATCCAACACCGCCTGGATTCTCGCCTTTTTTATCGATATGATATAATATTAATAGGTTTGAGGTTGGAAAAGGTGAGTATAATGCCCTTGAAATTGAAAGCTATTCTGGCGGGGGTGCTGTTCATATTGATTGTGGGTGGCACCTGGTTTTATCTTGGGCAAGAGCAGATTGCCCTGCAGCAAGCGCAAGCAGAACTCATTGCCAGTGCTCATTTGAAAGTTGACGAGATCACCCAATGGCGTGCAAGGGGTCTGGCAGATGCTGCTGTGCTTGCAGAAAGTCCATTTTTCATTGAAGATGTCCAAAAATGGCTGGCAGATTCGCAGGCTGTGGACGGCGAGCCGATCCTGAGCCGTTTCCGTTCCATGCAGACATACTATCATTATAATAATTTGATCCTGGTAGACAGTGCAGGCAATGCGCGCCTGGGTCTGCCTGCCGTGCAAAGCGAGGTACTTCCACCTAGTCTAGTACAAGCAGTGGTCGAGGCTATTCAACAACGCAAACCGATACTGAACGATCTGCATCTCGATCCCGGCAGTCAAACGCCGAAAATCGAATTTATCGCTCCGCTCTTTGCCAAACAAGGCAGCGAGTCGATTCCGGTTGGGGCGGTCGTTCTGCAGAACGACGCTAGCCAGTACCTCTTCCCATTAATCCAATCCTGGCCAACAACCAACCAAAGTGCCGAGACCCTGCTCATCCGGCAAGACGGGGAAGATGTGCTGTATCTCAACGATCTACGCTTCCAAAAAGATACCGCTCTGAAGCTGCGCATCCCGTTGAGCCGCACGAATGTGCCGGCGGTGATGGCATTGCTGGGACATGAAGGTGTGGTGCAAGGGAAGGATTACCGAGGAGAAGCGGTGCTCGCATACCTGGCTGCCATACCGGATTCGCCCTGGTTCATCGTGGCAAAGATAGACAGCCAAGAGGCATTATCAGCCTGGCGGGAACGCTCCAGCCTGATTCTGATCCTTCTGCTGGGGCTTGGGGTGGCTACAATAGCCGGGGTAGGCATGCTCTGGCAGGGCGACGCGGCTGCCCGCTATCTGGCATTATTTCAGTCAGAAGCAGCCCAAAGGGAAAGCGAAGCGCGGTACGCCACCACCCTGATGAGCATCGGAGACGGGGTCATCGCTACGGATGAAACCGGACGGGTGGAATTCATGAACCCGGTGGCAGAAGCGCT
>JBAXBF010000425.1:0-2818 GCA_037142095.1 Chloroflexota bacterium | reverse complement strand
TTAATCCTGCGCGGTCGTGATCCTTTCGATGCGCCCCAAATTACCCAGCGGATTTGTGGGGTTTGCCCGGTTTCCCATGGAATAGCCTCCTCCATCTGCATCGAAGATAGCCTGGGAGTGCAAGCATCAGAGAATGGAAGACTGCTCAGAAACCTGATCCTGGGGGCAAATTACATCCAATCTCATATTCTCCATTTTTACCAACTGTCGGCGCTTGATTTTGTGGACATCAAGTCAATTTTAACCTATACAGGAAATGATCCGGCTTTGTTGCATATCCGCGATTGGGCAAAATCTGAATTACAAAACAAGACGATTAATCCGGTGGCTCCATTTCTACCGCGTTTTGAAGGAAACTACATTGCTGATCCGGAAATTAATATCGGGGCAATCAGTCATTATCTACAAGCTTTACGGTTTCGAACGGTCGCACATGAAATGGCTTCCATTTTTGGTGGAAAAATCCCGCATGTCGCTTCCCTTGTCCCGGGGGGCGTAACCGCCACTCCGACTGTCGATAAAATTGAGGCATATCGCACCCGGCTTAAGGATCTGCAAGCCTTTATCAATGGACCCTACCTTCAGGATGTGATTTCCGTTGCACAGGCTTTCCCTGCGTATTTTGGAACAGGGAGAGGAGCAGACGTTCTGCTGACTTATGGTGGATTTCCATTGGATAGTGCAGGTAAAGAGCATCTGTTTTCTGCGGGCGTTTACCGCGCTGGAGAAGTGTTACCGCTTGATCCAAGCAAGATCCTGGAATTCACGCAATATTCATGGCTTTCATCCCCAACAGGCTTGAATCCAGACTCAGGTGAAACGGTGCCAGCGCCCAATAAATCAGGTGCGTACTCCTGGATGAAAGCGCCTCGTTATGATAATTATGTCGTTGAAGTTGGTCCTGTGGCGCGGGCACTGGTAACATTTAAGAATGGGAAAAACTCAGCCCTGTCAACCTTGTTAACCAGAACGCTCAGCAGTCTTAATCTTACAACCGGTCAATTGGCATCCACGCTGGGGCGACACCTGGTGCGAGTTTTGGAATCGAAGGTAGTGGCTGAACAATGTGAAACCTGGCTCGATCAACTAAAAATTGGTGTGCCAGGAATATCCCAAGAATTAAAAGTTCCCAAAAACGCCAGCGGCATGGGATTGATGGATGCCCCACGCGGAGCGCTTGGGCATTGGATATCGATTGAAAATAGCCTCATCAGCCGCTATGAGTGTGTTGTTCCGACGACCTGGAATTGCTCTCCCAGAGATGATCAGGGTCGTCCGGGAGCAATAGAACAAGCATTGGAAGGACTGCAAATAGCAGACCGTGAGAACCCAATCGAAGCCTTGCGGGTTATTCACTCTTTTGATCCTTGCCTGGCGTGTGCTGTACACTAAGTATAGGAGAGAGAAATGACATCCGTTTCCCGACGAGATTTCCTAAAGCTGGGAGGCACACTGGCTTCCAGCCTGGGTTTAATCCAAACCACGTCCGCATTCGGTAAGGCGGGCGGCGATAATCCAGACACATTTACTGAAGGGAAACATTCCACAGCAGTAAATACGGCTGATCATATTATCGGGCTGATGGCAAATGGACTGGAAGAATTAGCCACCGGTAAGGTTCCATTGGTCTGGCTGCATGGTCTCTCTTGCAGCGGCTGCTCCGTTTCTTTTTTGAATACAAGTTATCCTGATCCGGCGTATGTGCTAACCCAATACATCTCCCTCGATTTTCATGCGGTTATATCCGCGGCTGCGGGGGATGTAGCTCTCAAAGCCCTGAATCAGAGATTGTCGGCAAAAGATTATATCCTGGTTGTTGAAGGAGCCGTACCCCAAGGAATGCCGTCTGCCTGCCGGGTGGGAGAAGAAGACTTCCAGGATTTACTCCTGCGTTCTGCTCAAGGAGCCACCGCGATCCTTGCGTTGGGTACCTGTGCTGCGTTTGGAGGTATTCCCGGGGCGCCTTCCAACCCCAGCGGAGCAGTCAGTGTAACCAGTTATTTGAAGGCTCAGCAAATCTCTCAACCAATCATTAATGTGCCAGGCTGTCCGCCGCACCCAGACTGGTTAACGGGTACGCTCGTTCACTTGCTCAAACTTGGTATGCCAGAGCTCAACGAAGAAGGAAGTCCTAAATTGTTTTTCGGGGATGTTATTCACACCCACTGCCCTGAGTTTTACAATTATAACATGGGGAAATTTGCCAAGAATTTTGGTGACAAAGGCTGTCTTTTCGAACTTGGCTGTTTAGGTATTCGGACCTTTGCTGATTGCGCAGAACGACGTTGGAACAGCAAGGTAAATTGGTGTGTGGAAGCAGGCGCACCTTGTATTGGATGCACCCAATCTCAGTTCGCTCACGATAAGAATTTTCCTTTCTATAGAATCCGTGAGCAAGGGAATGGCGTTTAATGATGATGAGAAACACAACTCTTGGGGTAAAAGTAGCCAGCATCGTTGGAATAGTATTATTGGTTGTTTTAGGCGCCAGTTTTTTTCTCCAGTACCAGGCGAATTCCCGCAACTTGGAACAATTATCTGATGCTGGGGCATTAGCGATCTTCAACAGCCTTCATACCGGAATGAGCACCTCCCTGGAGAAAGGAAATATGGAGCTTTTCCGCCAGGATCTCGAACGTTCAGCGCAAACGAAAAATGTTTTAGGGATCCAGTTGTTTGATAAAGAAGGCAAAGCCAAATACACATCCAGCCAGAACCAGGCAGAATCGGGGATACCAGCAGCTATTTTTCAACAAATCCAATCCACAAAAAAACCTATCCTCAACAAAGCCGGCGATTATATTGATATCTTCCAGGC
>JBAXBF010000424.1:0-2824 GCA_037142095.1 Chloroflexota bacterium | reverse complement strand
AATAAACATCTTCGTCCAGTACGCCATTATTGGCGATGATGTCGGCAGTGTAACCAGACATGAACAGGCACGCTAAACCTGGACAGATTGCTTTGACCTTTTCAGCAAGTTTTCGTCCATTCATTCCGGGCATTACCACATCGGTGATCAGCAATTGAATACCCCCGCCAGCATGTTCTTCTGCGATGTGGAGCGCCTGGTCCGGTGTGCTGGCAATTAACACGGTGTAACCCAGCGCTTCGAGTGTATCCTTCCCTAGTTCCAACAACGCTTCTTCATCCTCGACGATCAGCACGGTCTCCATCCCTCCTGAGGCTGTTTCCTCTTTCTGTCCAAAGACAACTGGAACAGCCTCAGATTCAGAGCGGTGTAGATATATCTTGAAGGTCGTTCCCTGACCAGGTTCACTGTAGACGTAGATGTAACCATTGTTCTGCTTGACAATTCCGAACACGGTTGCCAACCCCAACCCGGTGCCTTTGCCAACATCTTTGGTTGTATAGAAAGGTTCAAATATGTGTGTGAGAGTCTCGCTGTCCATACCAGAGCCATTATCGCTGACTTCTAGCAGGACATACTCGCCTGGGGTTAGGTCCGCATATTCGGCGCAGTCTGCTTCACCGAAAACAGCATTAACCGTCTCGATCGTGATCCTACCCTCTCCTTCGATTGCATCGCGGGCGTTGACCAGTAGATTTGCCAGGATCTGATCGATATGGGAAGGATCCATCTTCACAAACCAGAGGTCAGGATTTGGGTGCCAGATCAGCTCAATGTTTTCTCCAATCAGCCGCCGCAGCATCTTGAGCATGCTCGCAACGGTTTCGGTCAAATCCAACACTTTGGGGTTGGCGATTTGCTTGCGGGCAAACGCTAGCAGTTGGTGGGTAAGATCTGCGGAGCGCTGGGTAGCTTTTAAGATTTCCCGCAGGTCGGGATAAATATTCTGGTCGGGTAATGTTTTTGCCAATGCCATCTCGGCATGTCCAATGATGACCCCCAGCATATTGTTAAAGTCGTGCGCCACCCCACCCGCCAGGCGTCCCACCGATTCCATCTTCTGTGACTGGAGTAAATGCTCCTGTAATCTTGCCTTTTCCTCCTCCGTTCGTTTCTGGTCTTCGATCACACTGAGCAGCACCCGGCGGGATTTGTTAGCTTCTTCCAACAGCCTTTGTAATTCAACCTGGGCTGCGCGTTCATTTTCTTCGATCAGTTTACGCTCGGTGATGTCCTGAACGGTACCGATATTTTTGACAGGCTTACCTGCTTTGTCAGTGGTGATTACACCATCGGCGTATAAGGTTCGTACCGTGCCATCCGGGTGGACTACCCGGTATTCAAGAGGCAGCGTCACCCCACGCGTTAGGCATTCCTCCATATTTTTGACGTAAATTGCCCGGTCATCAGGATGGATCACTTTCAGCAGTGTTTCTGGTTTTCCATCGAATACGCCGAGTCTGAAGCCGAAAATCCGGTACATCTCGTCCGACCACTTCACCGTATTCGAAACCATATCCCATTCCCAACTCCCGATGTGGGCGACGCTTTGTGCCTCGGCAAGACTTGCCTGACTTTCGCGCAGCGCATCATCAGCTCGTTTGCGCTCGATTGCTAAAGCTACTTGTGAACTGATGGATGCTAAGAAATCACGATCTCGGATAGTAAGGCGATCAGGTTTTTCATAATCTTGGACTGCCATTACGCCGGCAGTCCCCTCTGGTGTATTCAGCGGTACCCCCAGCCAGCAAGCTGGAGGTGTGCCCATCAATTCCAGATCCCCCTGTGCATCCAGCTCATCAATTCCCGCCCGCGTTAATAGGAGGGGTTCTCCACTGCGGCATACATAAGCTGTGATGCTCTTCTCCAATTTGGATGGAGACGCTGGGGGAGCATATTGATCCAAAGAATACACTTCTTCTAATAAGCCGCTGTCCTGGTGATAGAAGACGACAGCGAAATTATCAGCATACATCACTTTGCGAATGGCTTGGTGGATAAGTCTCATAAATTCGCGTAAGTCTTTGGTGATGGTCAATCCTTGCTTGATCTCGGCAATGACCCCACGTTCTGCTTCCAAGCGCACACGCTCGCTGATATCGCGGTGAAAACCAAACAATAAATTGCGCTTTGGTAAATGGGTAACACTGATCTCAACTTCAAAGCAAGTGCCGTCTTTGCGCCGGAAGCGAGATTCAAAATGAGCTGAACCGCTCTGAATGATATGTTGAATCCTCTGCGCAATCTCTTCAGTTGTATCATTCGCTTCTACATCAGCCACTGACAATATCAACATTTCTTCACGGGTATAACCCAACATATCGCACAAGGCTTCATTCGTATCGATAATCTGCCCGCCTTGGGGATTCATGATCCAAAAACCATCATGCATTAGGTGGAGGATGGCATTGGCGCGTTCCTCACTTTTTTCAATTTGTTCTCTGGCTTCGATTTCCTCGAGCTTTTTCAATCCGCTTTCGGAAATGATGGCGATCAACCCTTTGATAAAAAATAGATAACTGTTAAGTTGTTCCCGTGACCAGACGGGCACTTTTTTAACAGCATTGAGATAGGCTTCTTCATTAAAGCCATACTTTTGGGCTTGTGCTTTGAAAAAAGCCGTATCCGGTTCTTCCAGGAAAAACTGACCGGTAAAGAAATTACCATAATGGATGCCATCTATGATGATAGGAGTAGCATTGTCCACCAGTCCATGCGGGCATTCGTAGGTCACGGCTGGATTTGCCTCGTGTAGATGACTCAAGATGTATTGATCGCTTTGGATACAATCCAGTTCACAGTCTTTGTTTTTTCTGTGGAACTG
>JBAXBF010000423.1:0-2833 GCA_037142095.1 Chloroflexota bacterium | reverse complement strand
CTCCAAACAAGATATAGAGATAACCAATAAAGGAGACGAACATCTATGGAAGAAACCCCTGTATTAGCAATCATCGGCGGTTCTGGCATCTATTCCATGCCGGATTTAGAAAATACGCGTGAACATGATTTGGATACACCTTTTGGCAAACCCAGCGCACCGGTGGTTACCGGTACCCTGGAAGGCAAACCGGTCGCGTTCCTGGCACGTCATGGCATCGGGCACCATATCTCGCCCACAGAACTCAATTCGCGGGCGAACATTTACGCCCTAAAATTATTGGGTGTCAAACAAATCGTCTCGATCAGTGCCTGTGGCAGTTTGCGCGAAGATTACGCGCCCGGGCATATCGTCATTCCTGACCAGCTTTTCGATTTCACCCGCGATCGCAAACGTACCTTCTTCGAAGGGGGGTTGGTCAGCCATATCGGGGTGGCAGATCCATTCTGCCTTGATCTGGCGGAAATGACCTATCAAGCTGTTCAGAAAACTGGCGCCACCACGCACAAGGGCGGCGTATTTATCACCATTGAAGGTCCGCGTTTCTCCACCCGCGCCGAATCGAACGTCTTTCGTTCCTGGGGGATGGCGCTGGTCGGGATGACGGCTTCACCGGAGGCATTCTTAGCCCGCGAGGCTGAGATTTGTTATTGCACCATGGCGCATGTTACGGATTTTGACTCCTGGCATATGAGTAAAGAACCGGTAACGGTGGAAATGGTCATCCGTGTTCTGAATCAGAATACCGCTTATGCGCAGCAAGCAGTCCGTAACCTGGTCAAAATGTTGGATGGGCAGCGAGAATGTGAGCACCATCATGCCCTCAAAGATGCCATCATTACCCATCCGGACCGGGTCCACCCGCAGGCACGCCAGCGTTTGGATTTGTTGGTGAGGAAATATTTGAAATAACAAACCGGGAAGTGTCGCCCAACAAGATTGAAAAACGGCTGCTGCAGGTTGCCTGTCTTTTCCTGCTTACCGCTGGACTGGCTCTCACCCTGGCGCCGCTCGTCCGGGCTAGAACAACCACCCTGGACTGGCATGAATTACGGGGATCACACTGGATTCCGCTTTTGCTCTGGGCAGGCGGTTTTAGCTTGCTGCATACCCAATTAAAGCGTTGGATGCCGCAGCGTGATCCCTATCTCCTGCCCTGCGCAGCTTTATTAAGTGGCTGGGGGCTTCTCACCATTGATCGCCTCAACCCTGCGCTGGGGGTACGCCAGGGATGTTGGTTGTTTTTGGCATGCTGCCTGGTATCGGTTGGGACGCGCTATCCAGATATTCTCGTTCAATTTAGACGTTTTAAGACTCTTGGCGTTACTGTTGGTCTGTTGTTGACGGGTTTGACCCTGTTTCTCGGCATCAACCCGTTAGGTGCTGGTCCGAACTTATGGTTGGGGGGAAGCGGGTTTTATATTCAGCCGTCAGAATTCTTAAAGTTGTTCCTGGCAATTTATATCTGCGCCTATCTGGCAGAGCGTTTCTCGGGTGAAAAGCATCCGTCGAGACAAGTTTTCTCTACACTGGTTCCAACGCTGGCTTTAATCGGTGTTGCGCTTGCTCTTTTACTGGTGCAAAAAGACCTTGGGACGGTATGTCTCATCATTTTTCTTTACGCCGTGATCCTGTATATTGCCATTGGACGAACCCGCATCCTTTGGATCAGCGCTTCTCTGCTCACCGGGTTGGCTGCTGCTGGTTATGTCCTGTTTGATGTGATCCGGCTGCGGGTGGATGCCTGGCTCAACCCTTGGGCAGATCCTAGCGGTCGTTCCTACCAGATCATCCAGTCGATGATGGCAATCGCCAACGGGGGTCTGCTCGGGCGTGGACTGGGGCTTGGACATCCTGCTCTGGTTCCAGTCGCCCATTCCGATTTTATTTTTGCAGCCATTAGCGAGGAATATGGGTTAATTGGCGCATTTGTGATGATTGCCGTTCTGGCGATCTTCTTTCAACGCGGGATGCTGATTGCCTCCCATGTCCAGGATCATTTTCTGGCTTATCTCTGCGCTGGCACTACCGCTTTGACCACCGGACAAGGTGCATTGATTATCGGCGGAAACCTGCGTTTGTTTCCTCTGACGGGAGTAACGCTGCCTTTTGTATCCTATGGTGGTTCTTCGCTGATCATGTCTTTCTTGATCCTCTTCATCTTGTTGCATGCCAGTCGAAATCTGGAACGCCAGGCTAACCAGATCCAGCCGCGCATAGTGCAATTGAGCGTGGTTATGGTAGGCGTCTTCGCGGCGGTTGGGCTTCTATTGGTCTGGTGGAGTGTATTTCGTGCACCAGAAATTCTGGCTCGCACAGATAATGCCCGCCGTTCAATCGCCGACTATTACGTCCGGCGTGGAGCGTTGCTCGACCGCCTCGATGCCCCTCTCACGGCATCGAACTGGTTTGTGCAGGAGGATAGCAGCGATCAGGGTGATAACCGCGGATATTACCAGCGTGTGTATCTTTATCCCGCTTTGGCTCCGGTGCTTGGATATACTCACCCGGTCTACGGGCAGAGTGGTATTGAAGCCGGGTTAGATCCAGTCTTGCGTGGTTTTTCTGGAAATTCTGAGGTGGTTATTTGGTGGAACCATATTGTCTATGGAGATCCACCGCCGGGTCTGGATGTGAAATTGACCATTCACACCGCTTTGCAAAGGCAGGCGGATGAGAGTCTGGGAGGGGCGCGTTCTGCCCTGGTTTTGATGGATGCCCGGAGGGGGGATATCCTGGCGATGGCTTCCTCACCCACTTTCGATGCAAACCAACTCGGCGATATCGGGGACGAACAGGGAACAGCCTATTGGCAAAAGTTGATTCAAGATAA
>JBAXBF010000422.1:0-2834 GCA_037142095.1 Chloroflexota bacterium | reverse complement strand
CCTTTGCCGAAATGTGCCCCATCGTTTAAAGCTACTCGCGCTTCCTTTTGAAAGAATTGAGCCGGGCTGTCTTCAACTTTCAAAGGACGGCAGTCTAACCAGGCGAGATAAGTACCCTCCGGTCTTGCCATCTTAATCTGGGGTAGATTATCATGCACAAAATCAAAGACAAAATCACGGTTTTTCTGCATGTATGCCATCACCTGTGCCAGCCATTCTCCCCCCTCCCGGTAGGCTGCCAGCGCGGCGATTCTGCCCAACAGATTGGGGCTGCCCACCACTCCCCGCCGGGCTTTCTCATATTGTTGGCGTAAGGTTGGATTCTGGATGATTGCCACCGAAAAATCCAAACCGGCGATATTGAATGTCTTACTGGGAGCCATCAGGGTGATCGTATTCTGGGCTATTTCAGCGTCTAATGCGGCAATCGGGATATGTTTATGTTCCGAAAAAACCAGGTCACAGTGAATCTCATCCGAACAAAGTACCACGCCGCGTCGCAGGCAGGTCTGTGCCATTTGTTCCAATTCGGTGCGCTTAAATACTCTACCGGTAGGATTATGCGGGTTGCAGAGCAGAAACATACGGGTTTCTTCGTTAACAACAGCATCAAAGGCATCCACATCAAATATATAGGAGCCATCTGCATCTTGTGTTAATTCTTGTTCCTGGCATAGCATACCAGCATGTTTCGCTGCATAGAGCATGGGTGGATAGACCGGCGTCTGAACGAGGACAGTTCCGTTTGGTTGAGCCAGAGCATGTGACGCTAAATTGAATCCTGTTACCACGCCGGGCACAAACAGGACATCCTCTGGCGTAACTTTCCAGCCATAGCGTTCAACCAGCCAATCGAGAACGGCTTGTTTCAATTCTGGTAGATCAATCGCATATCCGAATACTCCGTGCTTTATGCGTGCCTGTAAGGCATCGATCACCGGCTGCGGGGAAACAAAATCCATATCTGCCACCCATAGGGGCAGCACATCTTCATCAAATGCTCGCCATTTGACGCTATCGGTTATCCGGCGGTTTAGAATCTGGTCGAAGTTGTAAATCACAGGGGTTATTCCAGTGCACTATAAGGTGTATTAACAACTGTATTTATCATTGCCCAGAAATTATCCATAGGTGTATCCAGTTGTACATGGTGGGTGGGTCCGATAATCAACCCGCCGTCTTTTCCAATTGTCTGCATACGAGTGATCACTTCCTGTTGGACATCTTCTGGTTTACCAAATGGCAGGGTGTGTTGCTCGTCGATGCTGCCCCAGAAGCACAGGTTTTTGCCGTATTTCTTTTTTAATTCGGCTGGATTCATGGAAGCAGGCTGCACAGGGTTGAGTACATCTAACCCAATTTCGATCAGCTCTGGAATAATGCGGTCAACATTGCCGTCGGTATGGTATGCGACTTTAATATTAGGATTGATGCGTTTGAGTTCAGCAATGAAGTTTGCCATGTGCGGTTTGAGGAAGCGCCTCCAGTGTTTGGGGGATATGACCATATCGTTCTGAGCGCCAACATCATCGCCGATCCAAATCATATCCACACCCATCTGTGCCAGTTTCTTGGCAGCAGTTAGATGGTATTGGTAAGGAATATCCATCAAGCGCTCGACGTATTCGGGATCGTTGACCATATCCATGAATATCCGTTCGTAGCCGCGCAATCCCCAGGCGGTTTCGAAGATCGTCGTAACCGTTACGCCCACGATCCAATATTCATCTTTGAAGTCACGGAGGACGCGCTCGGCTTCAGCATAGAGTTCAGGCCGGTTTGGGTCAGGCGCATGGTAGGTTTCGATGGCAGAATCCTCTGCTAGCGGATGTTCGCTAATCTCGGTATAGTAACCTTTACCGTAAGGAGTTTCATAATCTTGGGAATGCCAGGAAATACCCCACTCATCTGTGTATGGTTCACTCCCCAAATAATAACTGTTTGCCCAACCAACTGAGGAGAGGAGCATATCCTCACCCAGGGCGCGCTCCAATTCATAAGTGTTCCCACCCCCATGAGGATTATGGGGAGCTTTTCCCTTGACTTTGAGATCTTCACGCAGGCGGTCGGCGAATTCAGGGGTAAAACTAACCTGCATCGGGCAGCGGTCGGGCGTCTCATGGTTGAGAGCCATTTGCACACGTTCTCTATGTTTCATAGGTAATATTCTCCGTCTTGCAATTTTAACACTGGTGAATTATATCATCAGGCTGCGAATCTTAGATAATTTTATGGGAGAGAAAAATACAATGTCTTAAATTTATCTTGATTGGGAATGTTAAATTTCCTAAATTATCCAGAATCAAAGTATCTTCAGCGTGCGCAGCGAAAACCTCGGTTGTCGATCCCGATCTCTGGACTGGGTGGGTCTTTTAACGGCGAATCTCGATAATAATCTGAACCATCCTCGTCATTCACCCATACCGCCATATTCCCTGCCATGCCACTTCACTTATAGGGAAACAAATACAAAATTTGCTGTCCAGGTAAATACCCCTCATTTCTCAGCATTTTGTAAGCCAGAAATGGTTTTGGGTAAATAATCTTCCCTAACTGGAGAGAATACTTCAATCGCAATCGAATCCTCGATGATTTCGGCGCTATGCTCAACATTTCCAGGGATACACCAACTGTCTCCGGCTACGGTTTCGTAAACTTGATCCGCGATGGATAAAATTATCCTGCCTTTTACCAGATAACCAATTTGTTCGTTAGGATGGGAATGGCGCGGTAAAGTATGACCTTGCTTGAGAAGAAATTCCGTCAATAATGTTTTTTCACCATAGGTGAGCGTTTTCTGCTCTACTCCCGCGATAGGTTGAATGTATCCCTGT
>JBAXBF010000421.1:0-2837 GCA_037142095.1 Chloroflexota bacterium | reverse complement strand
GTGTTGGCTTGCTGCGGAAAACTTTTGACACTTCACGAATTTGCTTCATAGGTTAGTTTCTGGTGCGAAACAAGGCGAAGGGGGAAAATTAGCAATTGACAAATGAAATGGGTCTCTGGTAAAAATAAGGATATGAGACCAAAAGCTTACATAGGAAACACCCCCAATGCTACAAGATCATTACCCAATTGACAAGGTATTTGAAGAAATTCTTCCAATGGTATCTAAAATGGACCCAGTTCTAACAAAGATAGACCAATATTTGGAAGATGAAGAAATCTATCAATTGATCAAAGGGGATTTATCGAAAAGGTACCCGAAGACGATGAAGACAGGGCGAAAATCAACACCAGTAGAAGTGATTTTGCGCATGTTGGTAGTAAAAAGGTTATATCGCACCAGTTATGAGGAGACGGAGCGATATGTACGGGACAGTCTGGTGTTGCGAAAATTTTGTCGGGTATATCTGCAAGCAGTACCAGATGATACTACATTGATCAAATGGGCTAATCTAATTCAGGACGAGACCCTAAAACAGTTCAACGATCGGGTCACACAGATTGCGGTGGAACAAAAAGTGACAAAAGGTTATAAACTGCGTACGGATGGGACTGTAGTTGAAACAAACGTTCATATGCCCAGTGACAGTCGTCAATTGGCAGATAGCGTTCGAGTACTAGCAAGGACAGTGGAGCGGGCTAGAAAATTCCTGGGGATCGTTATCGATAGGCAGGAAAACTACACCAAAACAGCCCGGAATATGGCTCGTAAGATTGGTGAAGTCTTGAAAAAGAGGACGGATGAAGCAAAAGAAGCTGGGAAAAAACTGTATCAGGAACTGGTGGAGATAACCCATAAAACGGTTGAACAATCTCAAGAGACTATGGATCAATTGAACTCCCATACGGAAGAAACCACACAGCGACTGAAAAAGACATTGGAAACTTTTATTCCTTTGGCAAAAAAGGTGATTGACCAAACACAACGCCGTGTATTCAATAATGAGGCTGTACCGGCTCAGGAGAAAATTGTGAGCATCTTTGAACCGCATACCGACATTATTGTCCGAGGAAAAGAATCTCATCCAGTTGAGTACGGTCATAAAATCTGGCTCAACGAGGTAGACGGAGGCATTATCAGTTATTATCTTACACTAGAAGGCAATCCCAGTGACGAGTTACAATGGAATCCCAGTTTACAGGCTCATCAAAAGACATTTCATATGTCCCCTATGCAAGCCAGTGCTGATCGTGGTTTGTCTTCTTCAGCTAATGAGAAAGCTGCTCAAGATATGGGTATTGTTCATATCATCCTACCCAAGCGAGGATATAAATCTAAACAACGATCCGAATATGAGCATCAAGATTGGTTTATTGAAGGTCGCAAATGGCATGCCGGAGTAGAAGGACGTATCAGTGTTCTCAAACGCGCTCATGGTCTGGGACGTTGCCTCAATCATGGTTTCCCCGGCTTTCAACTCTGGGTCGGGTGGGGGGTGATTGCAGGTAATCTGGCTGTGATGGGTCGATCGTCATAATTTGGGAGGTATGAATTTGTTAGAGAGCAAATAAATAAATTATTAAAGAACTTCTTGGTGCAAAACTCCCTTTTTTGCTCCCTTTCGATAGCTTTTGAGGTGTTTCGCACCAGAAACTATCTATGCTTAGCAGTTGGTTGATACTGAAACCTTCAAATAGGAGTTTCCACCTTAAATCTAAGTGTCCTTCTAAATAGATCTTATACGTTTTCATTTTCCTACTTTCTAGGCAAAAACGGTCTGTGCCCATGCGCGAATTTTATTCCAATCGCGAGCGTCTTCGTCTTTGCTGCCTACCATGCGGGCAACCGTACGGTCGATGAAAGATAACTTTGACATGTCCATTTTTATAGACCTTTTTGGCGAACGTATTCTTCCACGTCCACGTTCAATGCCAGGTCTTCAACAGTAAATATTGCCCAGGGTTTGCCATCGTTCATCCAGGTGAGGGCACCGCTCACGAAAAACGGTCTTCCGTCGCGGCTGCCCCAATCCAGGGATTGGTTGAGCCACAATATCTTTGACTTACTCTTGGAATCCTGATAACGCATCGATTCGAACCAGGTAGTCAAGCCGCTTTCGGGATCAAAACGCACAACATAGTGTTCCTGTTTATCTTCGAATGGCACCACCAGCAGAGCAGTAGAATCGTCCACTGCTTCCCAGTGAACGCGCGGGTCGGTCAGGAAGATTGCCGGGAACCAGGCTGATTCAGACCACAGTCCCAGATTGGCAGCCTGATTTAATTTATCCCCTTCGTCCACACCAAACGGCAATTCCATGCGCGCCTTGCCGTCTACATAGCGCTCGTTGGCGACCATAATTGGGAAGCCGAAGAAAGTGATTTCGATATAATGCCGGTAGTCTTTACCAGCAACATGCGTGAAACGCATCCGCGCCGGGAAGCTAATCCCAGCCATACGCATTGTGGCGTGTCCGGTGATCACAGCAGAAGTAATCAGCGGAATGTTTTCGCCGTAGAGCAGGCGATAATATCGTTCAACTGGAGCAGGCAGCCCCTTGGGCAGCGGAATGGTCTGCAGAGCAGGTGTGCGTTGAGAAAATGGCGGGAAAGGTTTGGGTTTGATTTGCAATCCCAACCATCCCAGCATAGCCAGGACGATCACGATACCACCTAAAATCATCCATATTTTCATAAAAACCTCCAGTATTTGTTCATCTTGATTTTTTATGGGTCATCCATCTTTCCTTATATCTATCCTGTTTTAGATTATAAGAGTTATTTTCTCCATTTGCAACTGCCCATTACATATTAATTGTGTCAATCGGCATGTCAAGG
>JBAXBF010000420.1:0-2847 GCA_037142095.1 Chloroflexota bacterium | reverse complement strand
GGGTAAATCTTGATCTCGTCCGGGCAGAGACCTTCCCACAGGCGGACGAAGTCCAGTCGGTCCGAGTCGGGGGTTGCACCCAGCAGGTTGGGCATCCAATGCAGGACGACTTTGAAACCCCCTGCCCGCAACAGCGCAACGGCACGCCTCGTTTCCGCCACGGAATGACCGCGTTGGTTCAATGCCAGAATCGTATCATCCAGGCTTTGCGCTCCCATCTGTACCTTAGTGACTCCCAGCCGCCGCAGCCAGGCTAATTGAGCCGGGGTCACATGGTCAGGACGCGTCTCAATCACCAGTCCCACATTGCGGTGCCGGGCTGTCTCATTATAAAGATGCACATCTTCCAATGTTCCAGACTGTTCGCAGTCGTTCATCGCATCAAAACAACGACGCACGAACCACTCCTGGTAATCCCGTGGGTATGCCGTCCATGTGCCGCCCAATATGAGCAGTTCGATTTTATCGGTGGGATGTCCAACGGCTTCGAGGGCTTCCAACCGGGAGTGCACCTGGCCATAGGGGTCAAAATTGTGCTCGAAAGCCCGCTTGGCACCCGGTTCGTCCACGATGTAACTCTTTGGCATGGTTTCATCGTCCGGGCAGAACAGGCAGTGGCTGGGGCAGGGGTAAGCCTTGGTGAGCACCGTTACCGTTGCCACCCCGGAAAGCGTGCGAGTTGGTTTCAGACGAATGCGCGCCAGTAGATCCTCATCTGCCTGGGTTTCTCCATCGGCAACCATCTGTTTGTAGACTTCCACAAGCGTGTGTTTGGCGAGATAGCCGCTTACCGGTAGGGGGTGACGGCGAATGGCATCCAGTACCTCTCTGCCAGCCAGGATTTCATCCAATGCCTGGCGGGCAACTGCCAGGACATCTGCGGAATAATGGCGGGCTTCCCGCCATTGTTTACGTTTTTCTTCGATATCCATCTTCCTATTATATCATTGGAAAATCTGACAGGATTGCTTCTTGACAAAATAGAACAAATGTTTTATTATCGATATATAGAACATAATATCTATAACGTTCAAATCAATGGGTTAATTAGGAGGCTACTTATGAATATCAGTTTATCATCCACTTTAAATCGAATTAACATGCAGCGTATGCTCATCTTTGGTTTAATCATCGTCCTGGCGTTGATCTCTTTCGAGGTCTTTAACTACAGCACGACCGTATTTGCATTAACCGATCTTCTTGGAGATCTACGCTTTGCAGGTATCCATTGGGCGACAATCCTAGCCTTTGCCTTTTGTGGCATCGATTTTGCTGGAATTGCGCGCCTATTTACTCCCAGCCAGAAATCCGAATCGGGTCAGGAAGCCTGGTTTTTGTTAGGCGCATGGATTCTGGCGGCTACAATGAACGCCGCGCTGACCTGGTGGGGTGTATCCCTCGCTCTTTTGAACCACGAAACACTTGGGAATACGGTCATAGATCATGATACCCTCTTGCAATTCGTGCCCTTGTTCGTGGCGGTGATGGTCATGGTGATCCGCGTCTTGATTATTGGTACGTTCTCAACCGCTGGAAATCATCTATTTGGAATCAATAATACCCGGCCCGGCGTGGCTACCAATTCCATGGGGCAGCCCCGCCGAATGGATATTAACCAGACACCTGCTCCTGCCAGAGTGAATACTCCCGCTAATTCCATGCGCCCGCGTCCGAACGGCTTACAGGTTTCTTCTGATAGCCGTCCAGATCCTGTTTATAGACCGGCTGGATTGAACGCCCGCCCCTCAAATGGCAACGGTTCATTTCAGAATATGTAATTTTTTCCCGGTGTTGGTTGTTTCTCCAGACTTGTAATGTTCGTAGGATTGTTGAAGATGTCTGATTTAGTATATGCTTATAACGATTATGATCAGTTTTATCTCGAAGATGAAGCTGAGTTTAGCGAAGAAAATTATATTGATCCAGAGGATTATCAGGTAGAGACTGAGATTTCAATCAATGTCTTATTGCCGATAAGTGTTCTGCTCATCGCTGGATTGTTGGTTTTCCTGGTATTGCGGTTAGGTATCCGCCCTAATCACACCAGGGTAGATGCCAGCCAGCAGCAGGAGAAAGCCATGCCGCAGCCTTTCGATGGCAAGATTGCCTCCTTTTTTTCACCGTCTGTGAAGCATTGGGAACCGCAAATCGTTGCCTGGGCGAAGGAATGGAATCTGGATGCCAACCTGGTTGCAACTGTCATGCAGATTGAATCCTGCGGCAATCCTCAGGTTGTTTCCAGTGCCGGTGCAGCCGGTTTATTTCAGGTAATGCCGTTTCATTTTGTGAGTGGTGAGAATAGCTATGACCCGCAAACGAATGCCAAACGGGGATTAGCTTATCTTCGTCAGGCTTTTGAGGCGCGTAAAGGTGATGTGCGTGCCACTTTAGCCAGTTACAATGGGGGTATCACCGGTGCCAGCCGTCCCGAGTCGAGCTGGGCTGGTGAAATGGTTCGTTATGCCCGCTGGGGTAGCGGCATTTATCAGGATGCCCTGGCAGGCAATGCCGAGAGTCCAACCTTGCAGGAGTGGTTAACCGCAGGTGGATCCAATCTTTGTACGCAAGCAGTTTCTCTCCTTAATACTTCTCCTCAATGACATGTTTTACCGTTAGGTTATCTCTTCTTGTCGTTCAATTGTCGTAATATACTCGGGTTATTCGGATCGTGGATCAAATCCACGATCCGATTGTATTCATACCGAGTGCGTTTGCTAGCCGCAGCATATGCGTAGTCAAATAACATTCCGCGCCCGGGGTGATCTAGATTCATGCGGGCATGTACATGCTCGGGCAAATCATCCACAAAGTATTTACCAATCAAAGGCAGGCTCCCGATTTTTCCCA
>JBAXBF010000419.1:0-2852 GCA_037142095.1 Chloroflexota bacterium | reverse complement strand
GCCTTAGACTCAATAAATCTAAGCCCCGGCGCAATGACCGCAGCGCAGGTGGTTGAACGATGTCAGAAACTAAATAAAATAGGTATTCAACATGTCATTTTCAACATGCCGAATGTCTATGAGATTAAGCCAATTGAAACGATCGGGCGTGAAGTGATACCTGAAATAGCAAATTTGTAATGATTTTTGGGTAAAGGATAAAATCATAGGTTAGTATTATTCTTAACCTTTGACGGGAAAAATGGCATTGTAACCGTATATCCTACCAGGGTTGCGACGACGATCACCCCGGCTGTTTCCCCGCGCAGAATACCCAGTAGAATAATGATGACGGCAACCGGTTGGCGCATAATTACGGCTGTCGTTGCAGCCATTCCTGCTGTGACTCCCACCATGGGATGAATTGCCGGAAACAAGAGACTGCATGCCAGCCCCAAGGCAGCGCCACCGAACATGGGCGGAAAGATGATCCCTCCCTTCCATCCGGTAGCCAGACACAATGTGGTGGCGAGCATTTTTGCGACTCCTAACACTAATAAGAGAAGAAACCCCATCTTTGCACTCTCATCAATTAATACTCGCAATTCATGTTCTCCGGAGAATAAAGTGAGTGGCATAAGGCTTCCCATGATTCCCAATCCAACACCACCGATGATGCCGCGCAGGAGTGGTCGGCTGGCGAGTGGGGAGAAATATTTGTTTAACTGGGTAGAAAGAAGATGGAAAATCATTCCTCCCCCTGCCCCGATGAGTGCTACCGGTATCGCCAGGAGCATATTTACCGGTTGAGCCATCTCCGCCGGAAAGATAAAATTTTTCCCCAAGCTGTTACCCATAGCCCATACGAATCCGGCAAATCCGGCGCAGGTACCGAGCAGGCTGGGTAAGAAATTTTGGATGCGGGGCAGGATATCTCCATCGGATGTTTCAAACGTTAAGACTGCTCCACCAAGCGGAGAGCCAAAGAAAGCCAATCCTGCACTCATGGCGGCTTGGGTTAAGATACGCTTGATATAATTATGTTGTTTTCGAAGATCGCCTAACCAGGTAACGAGACCGCCAATCATATCTGTTAAGCCAGCTTCTGGACCAAGACTGCCACCGAAGATAAGTGAGACGAGTACGTTTACGATTCCGTGAGGCAAATGTTTGTATTCGACGCGTCCAGTTTTGCGGAATGTCGCCAGGGTTTCTGCGAGGGATGGGGGATGATTTCCGAGGTATTTTTGGCACATTCCAATGATGGTACCCCCAACCGTACAGACGATCAAAGCGTAGAATGGAATCTTATTATTGGGAGCAATCCATTGCGGAATCACTTCCCAAAGGAAGTGGATGTTCCAATCGAGAAAACGCAGAAATAAAGCGGACGCTATGCCAACGATAAAACCAATCAATATACTCGATAGGAGCAAGGCGTAGAAGTCTAAATGTTTGGGATTTGAAGCAGGAATGGTTATATCATCGTTATTCATATTATTATTGGTTTACCCTATTTCCTCCAACTTGAATTTGGCGACTAGATTCCGCAGTTTTCGCGCCATTTCTAAGAGCGTAGTTGCCGAAGCGTTTACTTCTTCAATTTGAGCACCGACTTCTTCAATAGATGCGGCTACCTCCTCTGTAGCGGCGCTGTTTTCTTCGCTCACGCTGGCGATACTTTCAATCGCCTGGGTGACTTCATTAGAGCTGGCGTACATTTTTTCGGTCTCAAGTGTATTTTGTTCAACTACAGATGAAATGGTATCAATTGCTTGCAACAAGCGATCTGCTGAAATGTTCATTTCTTGAGTAGCCACTGTCGATTGTTGGGCTTGTTGGCTGACAGATTCCACTGCTGCGAGAATATCTACCAGCCCTTTTCCGGCTTGGTGAGTGCGTTTCACCCCAGTCTCTACCTCAATATTACCTTCTTCCATGGCTTTTATTGCTTCGGCTACGGTTTTTTGAATGCTTTTAATCAATGTGCTAATTTCTTTGGTAGATACCGATGCCTGTTCAGCTAATTTCCGTACTTCATCGGCAACGACTGCAAAACCTTTACCGTGTTCACCCGCGCGTGCTGCTTCGATGGCTGCATTCAGAGCCAACAGGTTCGTTTGTGAGGCGATGTCTTCTATGGTGATCAAGATGGTGCCGATTTCTTCGGAATGTTTTCCCATCTCATGAATTTTTTGAGTAGAAATTCCTACCTTCTCCTTGATGCTATTCATGCCGAGAACAGTTTTATCTACTGCATCAGTTCCAGAGTGAGTTGCTTGTGATGCAGCACTCGCATCTTGGGAGACAGCCTGAGTACTCGCTGCTACTTGTTGAATAATCTTGTTAAATTGATCCAAAATGACAGAAACTTGGGTGATTGCTTTAGTCTGGTCATGAGAACCTTGGGTAACATTATTAATAGCGTGGGCAACTTCTTCCACTGCTGTGGCAGTTTTTGTGATGGCTATTGTTTGCTCAGAGGTACCTTTTGCGACCTGTTGGGTCGTAGTCGAGATTTGTGAAATGGCTGATTCTGCTTGTTTGGAGGACTCTGCCAATAGTTTTGCGGCATTTTCCAAATTTGCAGCGTTGTCTTTTATCCCACCCACTAATTTTCGTAAACCGGCGATCATTTCGCTGAATGCTTTTCCTATCTCGTCTTTATCTGATCGCATGTTAATTGTAATTGCCAGGTTACCTTCAGCAATCCGTCTGGTTGTTATGGAGATAGTTTTAAAGTATTCTTCTACATTTTCCAATGATCGTCCGATGATACCATACTCATCTTTTCGTTGGCTGTACACTTGTCTGACTTTACTCAGTAATTCCTGATTAAGATTTCCCTGTGCCAGGTTGTTCAAGGCATTGCT
>JBAXBF010000418.1:0-2853 GCA_037142095.1 Chloroflexota bacterium | reverse complement strand
TAGCAACAATAACCTGGTTCTTCTTTTTAAGGCTATCCTGGAAATACCTGATAATGGTCGTTTTTCCGACACCAACAATGCCGGTCAGGGCAATTATTCCACCTGATAGAACCGCGATTTCGAGACTGCTTAATATGCCTTTAAAAGCTTCGGTCTCAAAATAATCTGTTTTATCAAAGTCCTTCACTAAGCCATAGTATTGCATCATTTCACCATACATTAGTTATCTCCCGAGCGCTCAACCGAGCTTAAAGTAAAATACGTGCGAATTTTCCCCAGAACTGTTTTCTTATCCAGCGATTCGTCGAGGATAGTATTAATGGCTGCCATTTGCAGATCGGTTAACCGTGACAACGGTTTACCTAAATAGTCGGCAATCGTCGTCTTCGCATCCAGTTTGTTTTTAAATGTAGCCATTTGCAGGAAAGGGTTCTCATCAAACGGCGTGGAAATCGGTTTTTCCAGGTGCAGTATATTGGCTTGGGTCAACAGGGCTTGATCACTGCTTTTGCAGTCGGATAGCGCGGAACGCGGCAGGCTGATGGCTTTGGCCAGTTGCCCAATCCGATCTGCCTTAATTTCAACGTTGCTCTTTTTGTGTTTTCGGAACTTGCCGAACGGAATCGGACCTTCTTCGGGATAAAACGGACCTTGTTTTTCGTTATTGAACTCAACATAGAGTTCGTTATCAAATATTCCCCATAACAAGGTGATGTCTTGCCCCGCCATCTCATGGCTCAATTGATAGCGGATGCCGTCAATACCGACACAGGCGTTACTATCCGCTTTACGGTGTTCTGGCTCGCGGGCAAAGGTGCGGAAGCGACCCCAAGAACACATTTCCCTAAACCCTTGCGGGGGTAGATTTTGTAGCCAATCTTCCATGCGGGAATGATCTTCATGCCGGTGGTCCATCGCGTTATATTCCTGTAAATACTTGTGTAACCAGGCATTGGCTTCTTCTAATGTTTCCGGCTCTTGGAGATGGTACAAGGTTTCCAAGGAGGATTTGATGGTCAGGAATGAGCGTTCAACTTTACCCTTTGAGCGCGCGGTGGTGCGGCGGCTATCACTGCCCTTCGGCATATGCACCCGTACTTCAACACCCAGTTGTTTCATGACCCACAGGAAGACACGGCTTTTGGAAACTGGGCCGGCATCCATATAAATCACTCCAGGGATACCTTGGAACGGGCAGTGTTTGTCTTTCTTCGGACTCATCGCATTAAACAGGAACAACAGCGCGGTCATCACGTCTTCGCCTTTGATCACATGGTATTCTTGGTAACAAACTCCGCTTCGGTCATCGATGACACCGGCTAATGCCAAGTATTCTGAGCCCCCATTTCGTTCTTTGCCGATAAATGCCGGTTTTTTCATATCTGAAGGCGAAAAATCAAATTGCCAGCATTCGTTACTGCGAACGGCCTGGAAGGGCGTCCAGGGTGGTTCGATGGCGAGCGTACGGCTGTCATATCCCCATTGTTTTAGATAACGACTAACCGTGCTGAGCTTGAGCAACCCAGGTTCAACCTTGACGAGTCCTTCCGACGTTTCAATGCCATGTTTGACCAGGAGATCGATGCACGCCTTAGTGGATAAATGCCGTCTTTTTTTGTTGGTTGTCCGAAGTTTTAGTGCGGCAATCAATTCACAATAACGGCGCATGTCCGTTTCAGAAAGGCATCGGGGTTGATTGTAATCGCTGCGGAACGCTAAATAAGGCAGCTGATGTTGCCTTAATAATCGGTGAAGCGTGGATGCCGAAACCCCAAACGATTCACAAGTTTCCTCAATGAGTTGTTTCCGTTTGGCGTTTCGGGGCGACAGCGCATCCAATTGGTTTTGAAGCACCACCAGCACTTCAAAAGGGAGACGTTTACGCGGCAAGACCTTTATCCTTTTTAGGCCGGGTGATACTGTGCTTGCCCATCCAGTTACGCAAATTGGCGGATGTCGTGCCATAGCGCCCAGCAATAAAAAAAAGGGTAGCGCCATTGGCGAGCAAAGCTTCAATTTCGGGTCGGAATGGATCGAGCTTACTTTTACCCGGCCCTTTGGGGCGGCCCAGCGACATACCAGAGGCTTTCTTTGCGCGTAAGGCTTCTTTCGTCCGCTGCGAAATCAAGTCCCGTTCGATTTCAGCGGCCATCGAAAACGCCATCGCAATAATCTTGCTCTGGATGCTTTGGTCAAGCCGCCAATTGCCTTTTACCGAATAGACATGGATACCCCGTTCCATGGCAATCGACAGAATTTCCATACATTCCAGCATACTCCGTCCTAAGCGGGACATTTCGCTAACGACCAGGCTATCGCCTTTTTTGAGGTCTTCAATGACCTGGGCAATCTTGCGTTTATGCCAGGAGATTTTTCCGGAGACCTTTTCTTCAAAGAATTTAACTTGTCCCAGGTTATGGTGGTTGGCCAGCGTCAAAATATCCGCCTTGTTTTTTTCTAAGTCCTGGTCTGCGGTCGATACCCGCAGGTAACCGATAGTTTGTGCCATCATCTTGCCAAAAATACCTATAAAACCATTAAGGGTAATGAAAACCAAAAAAACAGTATTTATAATAACCAAATTAAGATTGAAAACACAGCGATTTTCTTTACCTAAAGAAGACATTAAAAACGAACGTTTTTAATGTAGGTTTTGACCCCGACCTCATTTTGAAAGCGCCGGATAAAGTCAATTAAAGTGAGAAAATCCGCCAGATAAAATCACTTAATGTGAGACGGCTTTAAGTCAGGTGCAATTAATGTGAGAAAAAGTGAATTTATAGAATCAATTAATCTGGAATGGAAATTACGGATAAGTGCAAGAAATTGCGATTATGAAATCAAGAAACTACA
>JBAXBF010000417.1:0-2860 GCA_037142095.1 Chloroflexota bacterium | reverse complement strand
TCAAATCAACAATCTTATATCTTAAATCTAAATTCTTAAATCTCAAATCAAAAATCCTTAGTGTTTCTTAATGTTCTTAGTGTCTCAGTGATGTTTTTTCTCAAAGCTATTACACAGAGATTCACAGAGATGAAACAGAGCTTCACAGAGAATAAAAAATGAGCTTCACGAATACTCGCGAAGCTCATCTCAAATCTAAAATCTCAAATCTTAAATCTAAATTCTCAAATCTAAAATCACAAATTAAAATACGCAATCGTCCTTTCCAATCCCTCTTTCAATTGCACCTTCGGTTCCCATCCCAATTCCTTTTGTGCCAGGCTGATGTCGGGTTTCCGCTGCAACGGATCGTCTGATGGAAGCGGCTGATAGATAATCTTCGATTTCGAATTTGTTAGGGCGATTACCTCCTGCGCCAACTCCAGTATCGTGAATTCGTTCGGATTGCCCACATTGACGGGACCAATGAACTCCTGCGGCGTATTCATCATGCGTATCATCCCCTCAAGCAGATCGTCCACATAGCAGAAGCTGCGCGTTTGCGACCCATCGCCATACACCGTAATATCTTCACCCTGCAAGGCTTGCATAATGAAATTCGACACCACCCGACCGTCGTTGGGATGCATCCGGGGACCGTAGGTATTGAAAATACGGATAATTTTTATGTCCACATCATTCTGGCGATGGTAATTCATAAACAAAGCTTCCGCACAACGTTTCCCTTCATCATAGCAGGCGCGCAAACCAATCGGATTCACGTTGCCCCAATAGGTCTCCGTCTGCGGATGCTCTATCGGATCGCCATAAACCTCACTCGTGGAAGCCTGCAAGATGCGTGCGCGGATACGTTTCGCCAACCCCAACATGTTGATGGCGCCCATCACCGACGTTTTGATGGTCTTAATTGGATTATATTGATAATGAATGGGCGAGGCGGGACACGCAAGGTTATAAATTTGATCCACCTCGATCATAAATGGCATCGTAACGTCGTGGCGTATCATCTCAAAATACGGATTATCTAACAGATGCACAATATTTTGCTTCTGTCCGGTGAAATAATTGTCCAGACAAATCACCTCGTTGCCCTCATTGAGCAATCGTTCGCAAAGATGCGAGCCAAGGAAGCCCGCACCGCCCGTTACCAATATCTTCTTTTTCATAATTTATATCTCTGTGTCAATTCCAATGCAGTAATAATCAAAACCTTCCGCCTTCATCGCCGCCAATTCATAAATATTGCGCCCATCGAACACCACAGGCGTGCGCAAGCGTTCCTTAATCAAAGCGAAATTGGGTGCGCGAAACTCTTTCCATTCGGTGATAATCAGCAGACAGTCAGCATCAATAAGCGCATCATACGCATCTGTAACCAGCGTTACTTTCGAGCCTAAACGTCGTTCAGCTTCTTCCATCGCGGCAGGATCGTATGCCTTCACGCTCGCCCCTGCGGCTAAAAACTTGTCAATAAGCACCAAAGCGGGTGCCTCGCGCATGTCGTCGGTCTCCGGTTTGAACGAAAGACCCCACATCGCGATGGTTTTGCCCGTCAGATTGCCCTTGAAATATTTCACCACCTTATTATATAGCACACTCTTTTGCGAATCGTTCACATCTTCCACCGACTTGAGCACCCGAAGGTTATAGCCGTTTTCATCGGCAGTTTTGATGAGTGCCTTAACGTCCTTTGGGAAACACGAACCGCCATAACCGATGCCCGGATAGATAAATTTGTTGCCGATACGGCTGTCCGAGCCGATGCCTTTGCGCACCAGGTTGACATTAGCGCCCATGATTTCACATAAGTTAGCCATGTCGTTCATGAAGCTTATTTTCGTTGCCAGCATCGCATTGGCGGCATATTTCGTCATCTCGGCGCTGGGTATGTCCATAAAAATCACGGGGTGCCCGTTCAATGTGAAGGGTTTGTAGAGCTGTTTCATCACGTTCTCAGCCCGTTCGCTCTCCAGCCCCACCACGATGCGGTCGGGCTTCATAAAATCGTCAATCGCGTCGCCCTCTTTCAGAAACTCAGGGTTCGACGCCACGTCAAACGGCACATTCACGCCTCGCGCAAGCAACGCATCGCCAATCGCTTTCTTCACCTTCACCGCCGTGCCAACGGGAACGGTGCTCTTGGTAACCACCAAAGTGTAATCCTCAATATAGTAACCCACCTCAGTCGCCACGCCCAACACATGTTTCAAATCCGCGCTGCCATCTTCGTCGGGCGGAGTGCCAACGGCGATGAAAACCACTTCCGCACCCGACAAAACAGACTGCAAATCGGTCGAAAAATGCAGACGATTCTTCTCCACATTGCGATGAATCATCGTGTCAAGCCCAGGCTCATAAATCGGGAGTATCCCCTTCTTCAAATTCTCTATCTTCGGGATGTCAATATCCACACAAACGGTGTTGATGCCCACCTCGGCAAAGCACGTACCGGTCACCAAACCAACGTATCCCGTGCCAACTACTACTATTTTCATATCTTTATTATTTTTAGTTATATGTTTTAAAATTTCTGCAAAATTAAGCATTATGGGTGAAAGTGCATGATTGTTTTTGTTTTATTTTTCTTTAGGGAAAAGGAGCTGAAGGGGTAATCTTGTTTTTTGAAGTGAGATGAAACGTTTCGCAAAGTTTATTTTTCATGATGAAATCTTATTTTTATTTTTCTGAAGATAAAAAGCTATCATCACCGAAGTGTCAACCATTACTACTTTTGTCTCCATAGATTAAACTTTGTTCTGTTTTTCTTAAACATCATGTATTTCGTGAAACAATGAATTACTCTGCTTATTCAAAAATATTATTAGAGCAATTTAATTTGAAAGAATCTGAACATTTATAT
>JBAXBF010000416.1:0-2863 GCA_037142095.1 Chloroflexota bacterium | reverse complement strand
TTTCTGATATAATCAAAGCGGGGGAAAAACGAGCGCAATCTCAAAATGAAGGACAATGAAGGATAAGAAGAGGGGTTATTAAATTAAATAAGTAATTTATTCAATAAAGTTGTTTTAAAAGTATCCTATTACTCCTTCGCTATCCTTCACCGAGATGTTTCATTATTCGCCAAACCATTGAACCTGTCATGTTGAGATGCGTCCGGTCATTCGCCAATTTTAACAATCCGCGCTAGGACAACCCGAAGTATCTCAGTCTTGTGCCTGTAATAAGAGAGATCTTTCAGTCGCTGCGCTCCATCAGGATGACAGACTGGCTTATGCTTCTTATTATAAAATGGTCATATCATGGTTTAAAAAAAATCGATTCTCCCAGTTTGGTTTATACCTAATTTAAAAACCGATTCAGAGACACCAGAGAATCAGAGAAGACAGAGACCAGAGTCATAGAACGACCGCCAGACGGAACCCGCCGTAGTGGTTCCTGCGGTTAGGATAGTTCCCGAGGCGGTAAGCACAGCGGGCGTCGCCTTGATTGTTGTCGAAGGCACCACCGCGCAGCACACGGTAGTCCCCCTTTTCCGGACCAGTAGGGTTGCGTCCCGGCGAATTCTTATAATAGTTCTCGGCATACCAGTCGTTCACCCACTCCCAGACATTGCCTGCCATGTCCAACACCCCATATAGACTGGCGCCTTTCGGATATTTACCGACCGGTGTCGTGTCCCCAATATTCATATTGTAGTTAAGCAAGTCCTTGTCCGGTGCCTGATTCCCCCATGGGTAGATGCGCCCATCCGTGCCGCGCGCCGCTTTTTCCCACTGCGCCTCGCTGGGCAGTATCCCTCCCACCCACTGGCAGTAAGCCTGTGCTTGATTCCAGTCCATATACACTACCGGATGGTCTGCATACTTGGGATCGTCATAATGTTGCGTATCATGGGGTTTGGTGCAGGCACCCGCCTCGACTGCTTTGCGGTACATGGTATTGGTCACCGGCGTGCGGTCGATCCAGAAGCCGTCCAGAAAAACCTTATGCTGCGGTTTTTCATCATCACTTGCATCTTTGTCTTTGTCGCCAGACCCCATCAGGAATTCACCGGCGGGCACATACACCATCACCGCATCGTCTTTTTCGCGCATCCTGGTTGCTCCGGCTTGCGGCTCAACTGGCTTTTCAACGGATGGCGCGGCAGGTTTAAGCGGGATTTCAATCTTCATATCGGGCTGCAAAATTTCCGCCGGTTTGGTTTGCAAAGCAGCCCGGGCAGCCTGTTCCACGATCCGGCTGTCGTCGTGGGTCAGATCTTCCAGTCTGGCACGCGCCCACTGTGCCAATTCAGGATCACTGCCACTGAGCAAGTCTGCCAGATCATTCACTGCGCCCAGACGGATATTCGGTAAATACGCATCCAATGCAGTCTGGATAGATTGGCGTATTTTCTCATATCCGGCTTCAACCTCTTTCTGCCTCTGTACCTGTAAACGCTCCAGATATTCCGGCGGAGTCTTTGTAAGCCAAATATCGCAGTCACGTTCATCGAAATGCAGCATGGGAGTCTGCTCCCGAGAAGGATTTTTCTCCCGGCTGGCATTTTTGACGCTACCACCAAGGTATTTGGACAAATCATGAATCTTGATTAACCCATCTCTATCCAGATCAGCTTCCCCTGTGAGAATCCCATTCAATAAACACTGTGTAAAGACGGAATTCTGTCCCTTATTCTCGTAAGATACCTGTGTTCTCCCGGAAGATGCAAGTACCGCAGTGGCTTCCCCAGTTAAAAATTCAAAGTCCAGAGGTTCCTGCCCGGCTTTCTTTTCTGGGTTGAATGAGCCACTGAAACAGGCATCCAGAATGATGATGCGGTGTTTACAATTGCTGCGCTGCAAGGAGCGCTGGATGGTAATATCCTCAACACTGGTTGTCCCGATTAAATCTCTGGTGGTATTACTGGCAATAAAATATAGATCATTCCCCTCTTTATGCCCGTGGCCAGAATAATAGAGTAGTGCCAGGTCACCTTTCTGCGCCTGTCGGCAGAACAGGTCTTCGATGGCAGTACGAATAACATTGGCATCCTTATCGATCAGCAATTTCAGGATTTCAAAATCGCCCAGTTTTTGCAAAGCTTCCGCCAAGTCAGTCGCATCTCGGGCAGGGGAATCCAAATCTGGGAAGTTCTGCGGATCAATGAACTTCCCGTTGCCGATGAGAACTGCCAAACGGCGTGCCATACGTTAGATCCTACCGCTCGAAATGCATACTCGTTTGGATTTTGAACCAATCCAGCATGGCTTGCACTTCTGGTTTGCCGAGGCTGTCTACCGGAACCTTAAACGTATTGCCATTGATGGTAATTTCCAGATAACGTCCGCGTCCAGAAACCAGCCAGTTTCCCAGCGCAGTCATGAACGCCGCCACGCCGGACGTCCCAATCAGACTGATCAACAGCGTGCCAATCTCCAACCCGCCTTTGGCATCCTCAGATGGTATATTCGCTTTTACACGTTCAGCAGAACGAACATAGTCAAGTTCTTTTAATTCGTCCTGCAGACTCTGAGTCAGGTTATCCACATCCCGATCATCGCTGTCTGGCGCAGATATTCGCAAAGTTATCGATATGGTTTCTTCTGGCATGAGTAACCTCTTTTTGTAAGGATTTTAGATAAATCTTTTGGATAAGTCTTGAATAGATTATATCAAATAATCGATGAATATTTCTACAAATCACCTACACGCCTCTTATCTTATTTTTACAGTCGGGCGCGAGAATGAGGGGATGGAGGACAATTAATATGATGATCAGCGAACCCGTTCATGTATCAGACCTGGCATTCGAGCGTGCCGTGCTTCAGTCGA
>JBAXBF010000415.1:0-2870 GCA_037142095.1 Chloroflexota bacterium | reverse complement strand
TGAATATTGCCTTCCATTGGCGGGGTGATTAAAGGGAGAGAGATATCCACCGTCTCACCCGGGGCGATAACCCTTGGCAGTGGCACGGTAGATGGGGAAGCGAAGGAATAGCCATTCGAGAAGATCATGGCATAACCGGTCGTCCAGGGGCATGATCCGTTATTGGTGATGCGCCACACCTTGATAAAGGGCGTGCTGGTGGGAATTTCGACATCATCCGGCACGGTAATATCGGCAATGAAGCTGGCTCGGTCGCAGGGCTGTGCCGCATCTTGGGTGGACGCGGGGGTAGTGTTGGGGACATTGTTGGCGGGGGTGCCGGTCTTGACCGGCTGGATGGTGACCCCGGGCGGTGCGCTGAAGGTGGTGGTGGGATGGGGCGTTCCCAGCGCGATCTCTTTCTCCGCCTGGAGGGTCATGGCTGCCAGCGTATAAATAATTTCGGGTCCGGTTCGGGTGGGTATGGTGTAGCCGGGGAAGTTGCAGCCCGCCAGGAGTGCGCTTGCCAGCCATAATGCGATGATTAAGCCGTTCCCACGCATAAAGCGCCCCATGGTTTTAATCCTCAATCTCCAATCTAGCCAGACGGATTTGTTCGGCGACGGCTAGAGGGGCTGTGCCGCCGAAGGCACTCCGCAGGGTGACGCTCCTTTCGGGGTTGAAGACGGTAAAAACGTCTTCTGCAAAGAAGGGAGAGATCGATTGGTATTCTTCGAGAGTCAGGGTGTCAAGCTCTTTTTTCAGATCGTCTGCCATTCGTACGACGTTGCCGACCAGGCCGTGCGCTTCACGGAAAGGCACCCCTTTCCAAACAAGATAATCCGCCAGGTCGGTTGCCATCATGGTGGTGTCGATGGCAGCCCGCATCCTTTCGGGGTGGGGGGTCAAGGTGCGCAAGGCGCCTGCCAGAGCGGGCAGTATGCTCATTAATGTATCATAGGCGTTGAAGACCGGGACTTTATCTTCCTGCAGGTCTTTATCGTAGGTGGACGGCAGCCCTTTCAGGGTGGTCAGCAGACCGGTCAGCCCGCCGATGAGCGCCCCGCTTTTGCCGCGCGCCAGTTCGAAGGGATCCGGGTTCTTCTTCTGCGGCATCAGGCTCGAGCCGGTGGCGTAGGCGTCCGATAATTCTATGAAGCCAAATTCTGCCGAAGAGAAGAGCACGATCGCCTCGGCTAATTTGCTGAGGTGCACCCCCGCCAGGGCGCTGTTGAACAAAAATTCGGCGGCGAAGTCGCGGTCCGAAACGGCGTCAATGCTGTTCTGGGACGCCTCGTGGAAACCGAGTTTGGCGGATAGAAATTTGCGGTCAATCGGGAAAGGCGTGCCTGCCAGCGCTCCGCTGCCCAGCGGCAGGACGGAAGTGTGCCGGTTGAGGACGAGCAGACGCGACCGATCGCGCTGGATTGGCCAGAAATGCGAGAGCCACCAGTGACTTAAAAGAATAGGCTGGGCGCGTTGCATATGCGTATAACCCGGCAGGATGATTCCCATGTCGGTTTCGCTGCGCTCAATCAAGGCAGTTTGGAAATCCAGTAGGGCTGCATCCAGGCGCGGCAGATGATCCATGACCCACAGGCGGAAATCGGTTACCACCTGATCATTGCGGCTGCGTCCGGAGTGCAGTTTACCGGCGGTCTGCCCGATCAACTCACTCAATCGCCGCTCGACAGCGGTGTGGATATCTTCATCCGTCTCTTGGAAGACAAATTCCCCTTTTTCAAACTCGGAAAAGATGACATCCAGCCCTTGTTGGATTAGCTTATCTTCCTGTAGGGAGAGTATACCGGCATATCCCAGTGCCCTTGCCCAGGCAATGCTGGCGCGCACATCCTGGCGTGCCAGGCGTTTGTCAAATGGCAGGGAAGCATTCAATGCCCAGACTGCCGGATCTAATTGTCCACGAAAACGACCGCCCCAAAGTTTCATAGGTTAAATAATCAGCCTGCTTGTTTTAAGATTAGGCTCCAAATGGAGTTTTAGAATTATACCATATGCGCAGAAAGAGCCTGAAAGTTTTTAGTACTTCAGAGAGATGGGGTGTTCCCGAGTAAGCCCGAGTGTGGGATATTATTCTATGATTTTGGATAGATAGCTCACAGAATGAGGATCATGACGCCCCTATTGACTGATAAATTATGAATGATAATAATCTAATTTCTAAGTGAATCTCCTAATGTAGATGCCCATTTTAAAGATTTTATATAACTGTCTGAAATTGCTTCAGGGCGAAGCCCGAGCATCATCATCTTCTCCATATCCCCTTGTTCGTATGCAATCACCAAACTTAAGATGCTTCCTGGCAGACCCTTTCGGTTAAGTAATGCCTCCACGATATCATCCGATAGATTCAACCCAATTACAACTTGATCGATCGGCATATCCAATAAGGCATCCATAATGGAAAGTAACCCGATCATAAAGTACTGGTCTGTAACTTTAACCCCTTTTGCGCGGGCTAACATTTCGCAGAATCGAGCGCGCAATAAGCCAATCATGGTTAATTCATGCGGTTTATTATCGATGGATGCCATTAGTACCAACATCAGCCAACCTCGTAAATTATCTGTACCGATGAGGGAAATCGCCTGCCCAATGGATTTCACTTCATTTGCGGTAGAATAATAAGCCGAATTGACCAGCCGGATTAACTTATACGTCAGGGTTGAATCTTGAGCAATCAGTTCTTCTAATTTTTTAAAATTGGCTTCTGGGTCTTGAATACGAGCAATGGCATTTACCACCACCAAACGCGAAGTATCCATACGTTTTCCCTGCACAATATTGGGTTTACATAAATAATAACCCTGGAAAAAATCAAAACCCAATTTTTGGCAGTATTCAAGCTCTTCAATTGTTTCTACTTTCTC
>JBAXBF010000414.1:0-2871 GCA_037142095.1 Chloroflexota bacterium | reverse complement strand
ACTACGTCGTCGCCGACATCGCCAGCGGCTCACCCCTGGCAGCCGCGCTCTACTTCCAAAAGGAGCAGATGGCTCTGTCCTGGAACGGTAAGAGCTGGATGAATCTACTGGCTTTTAATTTGTATGGGGATCCGGTTGTGAGGATGAGTCCTTGAAGGCATAAATTGGAACAGGAAAAACCTCACGCTAAGCCGCAAATCCCGCCAAGGAAGAGCCGTCTCTCTTCCCGCTAGGTGTTCAGTTCCAAGACAGTCTCTTAGGAATTGACCTTGACCATGGTCAAGTCGCCGCCCTGCAATTGAATTTCAAAATTCGAGTCTTGGCGTAATTGATCCACACCAACTGATATGCGAAAAGGATAAAGTTCCGGTAAATGGATCAGATCATTGAATGGAAGACTGTCGGCGGGATGGGCATGCAGTGCACATGCCAATAACCAGGTTTGCAGTTTTGCGCTGGGGGAGGAAAAGCTGTGCAATTGGATATTCCAAATATGTTTCTGGTCGCTGGCTGCAAGCATCCCCCAGTTTGTAAGGGAAGCGAGGATACGCTCTACCGAACGATCCAACGCGCCCAGATGACCAACCTCTGCGGCAATTCGTTCCTTGATGGTTTTACGAGTGATACTATCATCGATGCGGCTGATCTGTCCGATCGAGACGCTGCATTTGCGGAAAATGGGGTAGCAAACCAGAGTCATGCCATAATGCAGCCAGGTGCGCTCGACTCTGCTGGACAGTGTTGGAAACAAGTCCAGGGCTTGGCGGTGCAGTTGTGGCGCGGTCTTTGCAGTTTTCAGCCAGATAGCTGTCAGGACATCAATCGTCTTGCGTTGGGCGTCTTTTCCGTGTACCGTGTCTGCAATCGTAACGGCTAATCTATTCCTGATCTCTGCGGTTTCGAGATTCTCCTGGCACAAGGATGCGCAAACATCCAACCAATCCAGCAAGACGGTGCGGCTAAATCCAATACCTTTATCCATCATCTGACACTCACTTTCTTTATCTGAACAAACGGGACAAGCACTTCATCCAGAGTAACTCCGCCGTGGGTAACGACCATCTCACCGCTGGGGGCAAAGGCTTTGCGCCCCAGCGGCATCAGGACACTGAGATCGTCCGGGAGGATGCCGTCATGCTGCCAGAGAAGGGTGTCCTCGAAAACATTTTTGACATGAATCGCTGCCCGCTGGTCATTATAGATGCGGGCACGTTTCCCTCGCGTTTGCGCCAGCAATCCTTCAGAAGGTTGACCCATACCGAGCGCTTCCACATGCCCGTGATCGCTGGTAATAAAGACCGAGAATTGGCGTTCCAGAAATTGATCGATCAGCCTTTCCAGTGCGGCGGCATTCGGCTCATGGTGTGGATCCAGCCACAGGCGCAGGGAGGCTTGCTGGTCTGCGCTGCCCAGGACGGCGTTATGCACCAATTCATCCGGCTTCACTTCAATAAGACACCAGAAATGCACGCGGGGGTCTTCCAGTTCCGGTGTACAATCGACGCCGCGGTCAAAGGAGATCGCTTTGTAACCGCAGGCGGTTTGCGGCAGCCCTTCGCGCGACCAGAACAGCTTCCAGGCATTTGCTTCTGTTGGACAATGGTTCAAGTCAGCAGCAAACTCCGCCGGGCGCAAACCTGAAACCAGGGCATAGCGGGAGATGGAGGTCAGGGTCGGGATTTGGGCGAGGAGGCTGCCAGGAGTATATTCCCAATCAGGATGACGCTCGCTCCACACGGAGTGCACGATGTGCCAATCGCAGAGCGATAACCCATCCAAAACGACCAGGGCGATGCGCTCTGTCTGCGCAAGATTACGCAGGTAAGCCAGGTAATGCGGAATGTGGTGGACATGATGCGGTTCCGGCAGACGCAGCGCACCTAAAGGGGAATAGACTTTCTGCAGGTAGGCGTAAAATTGGGCATCTACCTTTTGGATGAGCTGCTGGTAAGTCCATCTTTGCAGATCGCTGCTCTCGATTCCGTTTTGGTAACGCAGCGCATTGATTTCAGCCCAATCGCGCCCGATATCTTTCCAGGTATGCCAGGTGAGGTTTGCACCCGCCCCGCTTTGCAGCATACTCACCTGCTGGTTAAGCGCATCCAGCAGGGTATTGAAGCGCTGTTGGCGGGAGTCATACTGCGTAACGGCGCAATGTGCCCAGGATGGGATGGTTTTCACCTCTTGCACTTCCACCGGCTGCAGGCTGCCCTGACGGATCAAGGCTGGCAGCAGGTCTTGCAGGTGTGGATTCCCCTCAAAGATCAAATGGTATTTTCCCCCCGCTTCCTGTATGGGTTTGCCTGAGACGGCTTGGGTGACGGCGTATTTCCATTCCTGCTGCACAAATTCCTTGAAGGCTTGCGGCTCGTCTACCAGGGCTTTGATATCCCAGTTTTGGTACACGGTAAAGCGCCGCAGGCGTTCAAGCAAGCTTTCCCACAGCAGCGGCGGTAGAGGCGACTGGCGTTGGTGATAAGCGGACAGCCAGGCGATCAAGGCAGGCGCCTCGCAAAGTGCTTCGGCGTCAGCCTCAAAGACTGCCCGCAGTAAGTAGTCGATGGTTTTCTGGCGACTCAGCGGCTGCGCTACGGGCTGGCAGGCTGCCAGTCGTTCCACTTGCTCTGGGCTGAGCGTTTGTAGAACTGGATAAGCCAGATTGGGGAAATAATCATGCAGGGAAAGGGTGAGACGATAGGCTGGTTGGTACAAATCATAAGCCAGGTCTTCCAGCATGCCCACGCTGATCACCAACAGCGGGTGCTGCGAGTCGAAGGGGCGCGCTTCTTCCACCCGCTGGCGCAGGAGCACGGTGTCATTTTCCTGAATGACCTGGAAGCCGCGCTGTGCCAATGCCAGGATCACGCCTTC
>JBAXBF010000413.1:0-2883 GCA_037142095.1 Chloroflexota bacterium | reverse complement strand
AATTGTGCTATTCTTGTATCCATAGAGGTTCCTTCTTTCGTTTGGTTTTTTGTTTAGTCACAAAAATTTTACCATAGAAGGTCAACCTCTATTTTTTATTCGTATTTACCAACAACAACTTTACACTAACCGGAGCGTAATCGATACACAATAGAGATATTGCTGAAAGAAAAATACAAACCGCTTATGATAGCGAAGAGGCTAGGCAAGGGAATCAGAACGATTGAGAGAGAAATAAATCGAGGAAAAGTGCAACAGCAAAATACTGACCTCACATTTCGAATGGAATATTGTGCAGACTTTGGTCAGAGAATGTATGATAAAGCAGCAAGAAACAAGGGTCCGGGACTGAAGATAGGTTACGACATTGAATTAGCAAAGTTCATAGAGAATAAAATTATTGTAGAGAGTTGGTCTCCAGATGCTGTGATAGGCCACATAAAGGAAAAGAAAATTAGCTTTAAGACAACAATTTGCACGAAGACACTATATAACTATATTGATAGCGAAGAAGTATTTCTAGAACTAACGAACAAACATCTGCCTGTCAAGAAAGATGGTAAAAAAAGAACTTACAACAAGGTCCGGAAGATTGCACTCAATAATATAAAGGGAACAAGTATTGAGGAAAGATCCCCTGATATTGAAAATCGGGATGAATATGGTCATTGGGAAATGGACTGTGTCATAGGTCGGAAAGCAGGTGGTGGTGCGGTTTTGTTGGTTTTAAGCGAAAGAAGCACGCGGGAAGAATTAATATTTAAGATTGAGGCCAAGAAACAAGAATTCGTAGTCAAGGAAATTGATGACCTGGAAAAACGACTTGGAAAGAAATTCGGGAATAAATTCAAAACCATCACGATGGATAACGGGAGTGAGTTTTTGGATTGGGAAGGAATTGAGAATTCTAAGTTGAAACCTGGAGAAAAGAGACTCAAAACTTACTATGCGCATCCTTTCAGCTCTTGGGAGCGTGGAACGAACGAGAATATCAACAAACTGATCAGACGATTTATTCCCAAAGGCACCGATCTTGGAAAGTATACAAAGAAGCATATCAAATATATCCAGGATTGGATAAACAATTATCCAAGAAAAATATTTGGTTACAAGACAGCAAGCGAAATGGTAAAACTAGCTTCATAGAAAGACCTTGGAGCGCTGCCCCAACCCCCGTCCTCGCCGGATGCAGGTGCCCTGTGATACAGGCCCCCATGGATAAGGATGAAAATCGATAGACTGACAAGGGTCTACGCTATCGCTTCGATAGAACGAGCAAGATCGCCCTTGACAGAAACGAAATTGAGCATGAAACAGCGACAACAGATTTGCCAGAAATTTACACGTCAGTTAAACTTGCAATTTTCGATCAAAAAATTTCTTTGAATTTATGTGTTGTTTTTTAAAATAATGTGATACAATTATTTATACTAAAAAAACAGATCTTGCAGAGTTGGAGATGTAACCTTGCAGGGTTTGTTTTTTTTTATCATTTATAACATGTCTTTAACATCTATTGCCCTTGTGTGTTCAGTATGAACCCATGCATTTTGCTTTCTGCGACGCCATCCCAGATAAATTGGTACCAGCCACGTATAAGCAAAAAAAGGAAATATCAATAAATATGCAAACACTTTAGGAGTTAGTTTCTTTTCAACCTGTAAGAGGATGCCTAGAAGCATCATCATAACTTCCATAACAATCAACGTATATGCCAAATTCATAAAATAGACCGGATTAATAATACCCATTATCATTGTTGAAATAATTGAAATAATCGAAATAATCCATATCACTGACAACCAGTACGGTTGTATCAAATAAAAAGCAGTATCAAATGCTATAAAGTCCTTTTCCTTGATTGACTTAGAAAAGAGTTTTCCAAAAAATCTTGTAACACAATCTGTATGTCCCTGCATCCATCGAGTTCTTTGCTTAATAGATTGTTTTAAAGTAATTGGCTTTTCATCATAAAATATTGCCTCGTGATTCCATGCTACTTTGATATTTCTCTCAACCATTTTTAATTGAAACTCAAGATCTTCGGTAAGACAATGAGAGTCCCATCCAATTTCTTTTAACAACTCTGCCCTTACTACAAAACCAGTTCCACCTATCCCACAACTCAGACCAAGTTGAAATCTTGCTAGTTGAAATAAGCGATTCGTGAGCCAATATGAAATGGAATAGCACCCCGAAATCCATGAATCCTCAGGGTTCTTACATCCCAAGTACCCTTGGACAACCTTAAATCCTTGATGCAGTGATCTGTTCATTTCCAAAAAATAATTCTGATCTACTAAATTGTCAGCATCAAGCAAACAAATGGCATCGTAATGAATTCCTGATGCCCAAACCTTATCGAAGACCCATGTAAGTGCATAGCCTTTGCCTTTATTGATGTTATCGAAACGCTCAAATACAGTAACTCCTCTCGAACGCGCAATAGCGGCTGTTTCGTCAGAACAGTTATCAGCTACTATATAAATGTCTATTAGATCTTTAGGATATTCTACGTTATTCAACGCATCGACAGTACTTGCGATTACTTGCTTTTCGTTATGCGCAGCGACTACTACTGCAAACTTGGTGTCAATAGGAAAGCCGCGAGGATTAGGAGTTTTTTTACGAAAACCTCCAGCAATCGTTATCGCAATAAAATATATCGACGATACTGCACTCATTATAAAACCTATTAGCATTATTATTGCATAAACAATTCCAAACATTAATCAGTATCCTTTCACATTAAATATCAGTAACATCCATCGAGCGTGTATGCTCCGTATGTGCCCAGTCTGACTGCTTCCTTCGAATCCATCCAAGATAAATAGGAACCAACCATGTAAACAAATAATACGGAAATACTATTAAGTATAATAG
>JBAXBF010000412.1:0-2891 GCA_037142095.1 Chloroflexota bacterium | reverse complement strand
TGCCGGATAAGATGAAGAACTTCATCATGCAGTGGGCAGAAGTGGCACCAGGTACATACTCAGAGTAATTATTTACATTTAACTACTTGCGCATTCGATGTGTATGGTCTCTTAAGTCATCGTGTTATAGGATAAACAATAATATATTTAACCTGTAACATATAATAAATGAGTCCAGATAATTCAATTCCAGTCGATGTAGCTCCTAAGAATAGTTTTCTTTCCGATGTCATCGCCACGATTGTTGTGTTGGATTTGTTTTTAACTGGATGTAGACCTGTTCAAGCCACAGAAAAACCACCCACACCTACTGGTGATGGAGGTGGGAAACCCAGTGAAACAACTATAGATTTACTTGCAACTCAGACACCTAAAGCATCAATCACGCCTAAGTTTATCCCAACAGAAGAAACAAAAACTCTACCCGTCGTAGATCTGCCACCTGAAGTTGTGAAAAATGTGGAGGCACGACTCGAAGGATATAGCGTGGAAGCAGGCAATCTTACAGATATTAATGGGAATAATACTGGATTGAAAGTAGTAGAACTATCAAATGGGATGATCACCTTACAGATGCTATCAAAACTTAATGGACAGTCTTATATCCAAACTTTTCTATTAATGGATCTCGATGGCAAGACAACGAGAGTGAAAGTATTAGAAGATGGTTGTTTAGATATGCCTGGGCAAAACTGGAATCCAGTCACGCAAGCTTTTGAACAAAAATTTGTGCCTTATCCAGTGCCAGGTTCGAAGGAAATTAAAATATTAGACGAAAGATTAGAATCTACATCTACCTTCCTGCAGGTTTTACGAGAGATCACACGAGAATATATGGAAGTCGATCCAACGGGAGAGTTGCTAGAAAATAATAGAATTACTAATAAGCAGTTGTTAAATATTATTTCTACCAACAAAGGGGGTAGAGTCGAATCGCACGGCTTATTATTCAGATCTATGTGGGAAAGTACTAATCACGATGCGTTTTCGAGCAATACAATCTTAGTTTGGAACCAGTTAGAGGGCAAGTATGTGCCGGAAGAAGTCGTGAGATATAAAGTTATAACGCTTGGACAAAACCCAGCTACCCAATATGGATATGGGGTAGCTGAAAAGCCAAATGGTGTAAAGGTTGAGGTTTTTTTTGATCAAAAGGATGCCAATAATTTGGACAATTGGATGAATTTTGGTTATGGTAATTGATTTTTCATTTAATAATGTGCATACTGAGACCTGATGAACATCAGCATGAAGATTTTTATAGGCACTATCGTAACGATTTTATTGGCGAGCGTTGGTGTTTATGTTCTTTTGTTTTCCTCGGCGATAGCAAATGAGACGTGGGTCATGAATTTGCGTTACAAATATGTGGTTGCGATAGATAAATATGACAATTTGAAACCGATAATCCGTGCAATGCGCAAGGACAGTTTTAACAAATCTCTTTACCTGTATTCATTTAGGGGCAAGTTGGAAAAAGTGACCATTGATAGTATTTATTTGCGAGGCAAGGACGGACAGTCATATCGTTTCCCAATGGGATGGATGATGTTGGGCGATGAGGATGTTCAGCATTATGCCATGATCATAACAGAAGTTAGTATGATGACCGCAAAACCCGAACTATTAACTTTTAGTAAGACAGATATCACAAAAAGTCCAGGAACTCTATCTATGCCTTTTGATCCAGAACAAATATACGGAGTCATGTGGGCAGATAGTCGCAAACTGACTCAGGTAATCAAAGATCATAAAAAAAATCCAGAAGAACCTATGTATATAGTGAGTAAGGAATATGACCCGCTCAAATATTTGGTGAAATATGAATAAATATAAATGGGGGATACTATTTGCGATCTATCTAGGTTTAATGACGTTGGCTACACCAAAATTAGTGAACGCAGAGCAGGGCTGTGAAATTAATTGTAATGGAATGAGCGATGATGGGTCAGGAGATCTGTGTGATAGTCCAACCGATGCAGGATGTGGAGGAGGGATGTGCGAAGGAGCCTATTTGGGAGGTTGTCCTGCGGGTACCAAAGCAAATATAAATAAGGTTGTTGGCTCTTCCTGTATGGATAGATGGGGTATATGTGGATTTGATAAAAGTAGGTGGGAATATGTATGTGGGCATACAAATGATGGTTGTTGTGGCTCAAAATCTAAGAATATGTATAAAGAATATGCGTGTGATCCAATTTGTCCAGTCCCCTCAGCACCAGCTCTCATGTCACCAGAGGATGGTTCCTTTCTCGCTATATCTAAATATAGTAAATTTAACACAGTCAATCTCGCCTGGTATTCATCTGATTTTGGCAATGGTAGTGCCGAATGTATCAGTCAGTACAAAGTATACGTAGACACAACCAATCCTCCCACCACTCAGGTCGCTACTCTAGATAGCAGTATTAACTCATATAGCTTCCGGGGTGGTTCTCCCGGAACCTACTATTGGTCGGTCGCCGCTAGCAATAGTGATACAGATAGTAAAAACAATGAGATCCGTAGCTTCACCATCGTTTCAAATGAAATCATGGGCAAAGTCTTCTACGATGTCAATAATACTTGTGGAGGCACACCAAAATCAGGAGTTCAGATCACTTACCCTAATCCTAATCCATCAAGAGGTGACCCTTACCTCCTCACTTCCACAACTGGAGTAGATGGTGTTTACTCCGCTTATGTGGAGGCACTTAGACCCGGCTCCACCCCTATCACTATTAACCTGACCATGCCTCCCGGCTTTAGTTGTTCGACAGGTCCCGGATGTAGCAATTGTGGTCCTAGAAGTATTACGGCACCCTCTGTTAACAACGATTTCTATCTCTCTGACCTGCGTGATCCCTGGTGGCAGGCGATGGGATCAGGTATCTACTCAGGAGGAGCTATCA
>JBAXBF010000411.1:0-2919 GCA_037142095.1 Chloroflexota bacterium | reverse complement strand
CCAACAGGGAGCAAAATTTGCCGTACGAGCAGCCAGATTTGTATGTAGGGATATTTTGAGATCATACTGCCAGACACCTCAGAATCCACAAAGAGATGAGATACTGGCTATTGCCAGATATCTTCCTAATCAAATTGTTACCCTATGGAGAAAGATGGTTGAAAAACATCTAATCCAGCATCCATTCAAAGATGAAGAGAAGCATCTTTTTGATCATGAAAATGTATTTCTTGTTTACGGCGCGACCCTGCTCATTGTTCTGATAAGTGAAAATTTCATTCTTTATGCCCAATTAGGCGATGGCGATATTCTGACTGTATCAAATAGTAATGAGGTCAATCATCCCTTACCCACCGACGAACGGCTCTTTGCGAATGAGACCACCTCTCTTTGCATGCCTGATGCTGAGAACAATTTCCGGATAAAGATGGAGATAATTGAATCTCCCCCTCCTGTCTTAATTCTTGCTGCTAGCGACGGGTATGCTAATTCTTTTCTCAAAGAATCAGGTTTTTTACAAGTCAGCACAGATCTTCTTACTGCGATCCGGCAAGAAGGCATAGATAAAGTGCGTTATTCTCTGCCGACCTGGCTAAATGAAACTTCAATAGAAGGTAGTGGGGATGATATCACTGCAGGTATTGTATATCGTGAGGAAATTCATTAATTACCGTATCTTTACGGTAGACAAACAACGGATTATCGGAGATAATATAAAAGTAAAACCTTATATCTAATAACCTCTTAGAACGCGATTAAGGAGAGTAAACGATGATGAAAGAAATGACCAAAGATACTTCCAGTGTTTCCAACGGCAAAGACACATCGCCGGGAATTCGCACAACCAGTGGATTACAAGCCGGTTTCACATGCCCAGACGGCTGGTGGAAAAAGAAGGAAGGTAAAACGAATTTGTGCTGCCACTGGGTTTATGACCCAATTTGGAGACAGTATATTGCAGAGTGCAATGCTTAATAAAACATCCGCAGGTTTATTTTTCAACCTGCGGATATTTTTTTAATTATAATTTCTTTTTTAATAGGTATTCAAGGTTTTTCCGCTCACACGTTCCGGTGGAACTGCCATTGCATAAGCGCCATGCTCGTTAAACAGCCAGGTATGAAAAGATTGCATTGACTGGATATTCTTTTCGATCTCATGCCAGTTTTCCAGGCTCTGTGCTTCCCGAGTAACACGCTCTGCAAGGCTATGGTCATCTATCCCTATATTTGGGACACTTTCAAAATCCAATTCATAGCCATTTGGAGGAATATCCAAGGTAAAAACAAAACGGAATATTGCTTCAGTACGAACCATATGGAATTCAGAATTAATCACCAACAGACGGTGGAACCTGGCAGGATCAACATGGATGACACGACAAAAATAGGCGTTACCGATCGTATCATAAGAACATGTTTCTGTAAGAACTTTATGTTCAGAAATTCCTCTTTGAATAAGATAACGCGCCAAAGCCACAGATTCAAAAATTTGAAAACCATTATCATCCAGTGGATTGGCTTTATGCACAGTGCCCGCGCTGAGCGTAATGATTGTCTCACCCCGATAAAGATTTAAAGCGCAATCCAATCGCGCTATGACCCAAGGGGGCACATTCCCTTTGTTTGTCAGCCCTCCCCCAGGAATTATGATGGCATCGTATCGTTTTTGTTCAGACATTCTCACATTTTTCTTTATCAAACAAAGCGAATGCATATTTGATGATTATTCTCACCCTCTCGCGTAAAGGTTCGATGACTTCCAACTGATCCCATTCATCATCGACAGCATCGACTTTCGTAAGATTGAGTCAAAATAATTCATTTTGCAACTGTAAGATATAAGGCAGGTCAGCAAAAATAAGATCAACACATTTATCCGGGAAATCGGTTAGGACTTCCTTGTAGTTCCTTTGGTATGTATGATCTAACAAGAATTGTTCACTTGCCATATTGCTTCTCCCCTGCCTATAGATAAGGATAGGCAAAGACAGTATAATATTAGCACAATTATGCTGTTCAATCACAAGGAAAATACGCTGTGTTCTGCCTTTACAGATTATATGCTTCTTCTCTTATGCTATAATCAGCGTAACGGCAGTTTCTAAATAGAATTCTATTGTTCCAGGAGGAACCATGCGTATCTTAACCGACTTACAAGAGGAATTATTAAAGCAGGAACGTAGACTACTTAACAATTTGCAAATTGCATTGCTAAAGTTTGATGCCTCATCGGAAGACCAAAGCACATTAAAAGGCTCCTTGGAGCAATTAGATGAGTTCTTTTCGTTGGTCGTCGTCGGTGAGTTCAATGCCGGAAAAAGCGCCTTTATTAATGCGCTGCTTGGACAGGAGTTGCTTAAACAAGGTGTTACCCCAACCACCATGCAAATCAATATTCTGCGATATGGCAAGGAGCAAACGCGCACGGTAGTTAACGAAAATCTGCATATTTTAAGTGCGCCAGTAGATTTCCTCGAGGAAGTTTCGATCGTCGATACACCAGGGACAAACGCCATCATTCGCAAACATGAGCTGATCACGACCCGCTTCGTGCCGCGCGCCGACCTGGTATTGTTTATCACCTCCGCAGACCGTCCTTTTACAGAGAGCGAGCGCGCTTTCCTGGAACAAATTCGCGATTGGGGCAAAAAGATCGTTGTTGCAGTAAATAAAATTGATATTCTGGGAAGTAATCAAGAATTGGAAGAAGTACGCAATTTCGTTAACGAGAATGTGAATAGACTACTGGACATCACCCCGGAGATTTTCTTGATCAGCTCAAAGCTTGCATTGCGGGCGAAAAGCGGAGAACCACAGCTCTGGACGGAAAGTCGTTTCGGTGCGCTCGAAGAATTTATCCGCTCAATTCTGGAGGAAGGCAGCCGCTTAAAGCTAAAGTTCTATAATCCGCTTGGAG
>JBAXBF010000410.1:0-2924 GCA_037142095.1 Chloroflexota bacterium | reverse complement strand
GGTATGATGGAAGGATGGGAAGTTGCTGGATGACATTCTTTCCGATTCAGGTTATAATAGTCAATTACATTATCATTATTGACTTTATTACAAAAATAAATTAAATTGAGGGTAGATGATTTATACTCCCTATGTCATCCCGTTGTTGGTTTCCACCGTCCTCCTGATCTGGATTGCGTTATACGCCCTGCGTTTTAGAGAAACGCCCATTTTTCGCATCGTCATTGTGCTGGCAGGGCTGGCGGCATTTTGGTCTCTCAGTTCGTCGCTTAAAATTTTAACACCCTCCCTCGAACTAAAAATCCTCTTAGACCAGATCGGACAAGCGGCTGTTGTTTTCATCGCACCCACCGAGCTAGCGCTGGTGCTGATTTATACCGGACGTACCCGCTGGCTCACCCGCAGACGTTTGGGACTGATTCTGGTTGTGCCAGTCATCGCCGCTCTTTTATCCCTCACCAGTAGTTATCATTCCTTCTTCCGCTACGATTTCCGTCTGGACAATTCCGGCGCATTTCCCATCCTGCTCAGAACCAACGCCATCGGTTATTGGCTTTATCTGGGCTATTCAAGCATTTTGATCACGATCGCCTTGGGGTTGCTGTTCGCCGCGCTGCGCATGCGCACGTTATTTGTTCGCAATACACGGCTTATCCTCCTTTCCTATCTTATCCCTTTTGGGGTTGACATTCTTTATAGCGTAAATGTAACCCCCATCCGTGGCTATAATCTGGCGCCGACGTCTTTTGTCATCTCGGGTATCTTAATCCTCTGGGCGCTGCTGCGTTACAGGCTATTCAGCGTGGCGCCGCTGGCGCGTGCGATCGTGGTGGAGCATATCACCGATCTGGTGATCGTACTAGAGGCGAACGATCACCTCATTGACTTCAATCCGGCTGCCAAATCAGCTTGCGGTCTCTCGCCGGATTTCATCGGTAAGAGTACAGACTGCCTGGCGCCGCTTTGGGCAGACCTGTTTCAGCGCTTCCGCCAAATCTCCTCTTGCAAAAAAGAAATCTCGCTTGGCACGCAGGAAGAGCAGCGCTTCTACGATCTGAGCATTTCTCCCATCCTGGACGAACACAGCAGCCTGCTGGGACGCCTGTTCCTCTTGCACGACATATCTGAGCACAAACGTGCCGAAGAAGCGTTACGCCAGAGTGAAGAGCGCTATCGCCTGATGGCAGACAATGCCCCGCTCGCCATTACCGTGACTGATCCGGAAACAGCCGAAATCTTGTATGCCAACCCGCGCGCGGGTGAACTCTTCGAAATGGCAGTTGAACAAAGTGTGGGAAGCAGCGCCCTCGTCCGCTATACCAACCTGGATAATCGCCAGCGCTTCTTGAACCTCCTGCGCTCACACAGCCAGGTTACTGACTTTGAAATGTGCATGAAGAAAAGCGATGGGCGTGAATTCTGGGTGTCATTGACTGCCAATATTTCTAGTTATAACGGGCGCCCGGCGATCCACACGACCATCATCGACATCAGCGAACGAAAACAAACGGAAGCAGAATTGCAGCAGGTCAACGTCGAATTGGAGCAGCAGACGAAATTTGCCAGGGAGATGGCGGAAAAAGCGGAAAAGGCGACGATGGCAAAGAGTTCTTTTCTAGCAAATATGAGCCATGAAATCCGCACACCAATGAATGGGGTGATCGGGATGACCGGCTTGCTGCTGGATACCCCCCTGAACAAAGAACAGCAGCATTATGCCGAAATGATTCACGCCAGCGGTGAGGCGCTCTTGACCTTGATCAACGATATCCTCGACTTTTCGAAGATTGAAGCCGGCAAGCTGGAAATCGAAACGCTGGATTTCGACCTGCACCGGCTGTTGGATGATTTTGGGGCAGCGATGGCTTTCCGTGCCCGCGAGAAAGGGCTGGGGCTGCACTGCACCGCTGAAACGGGCGTGCCCACCTATGTGCAGGGCGACCCGGGCAGGCTGCGCCAGATTCTGACCAACTTGCTGGGCAACGCCATCAAATTTACCCAGCACGGGGAAGTAAGTGTGCGCGTAACCAAGCTACAAGAAACGCAGGAGGAAGTGACCCTGCGCTTCGCGGTGCGGGATAGCGGGATCGGCATCCCAGCCGATAAGATCAGTCTGCTGTTCAATAAGTTCACTCAGGCGGATGCCTCGACCACGCGCCAATACGGCGGCACGGGTTTGGGTTTGGCGATCTCGAAGCAGTTGGTTGAGTTGATGGGTGGTGAAATCGGGGTGCAGAGTGAGGAAGGCATGGGCTCAGAATTCTGGTTCACAGTCGGTCTGAAGATTCTCAACGAAAGGCGCGCCATTACGCCGCGTAAAACGGATGCTGAAATCACATCGCTGACGTTTGATTCTAATATGCGGATTCTTCTGGCAGAGGACAACATCGTCAACCAGAAGGTGGCGTTGGGTATCCTCAAGAAACTGGGGCTGGGGGCGGATGCGGTGGCAAACGGATTGGAGGCGCTGCGTGCTCTGGAGACGCTGCCCTATGACCTGGTGCTGATGGATATGCAGATGCCGCAGATGGACGGGTTGGAAGCCACGCAGCACATCCGCGATCCCCAATCGAAAGTTCTCGATCACGAAATTCCGATCATCGCCATGACTGCCAGCGCCATGCAGGAAGACCGCCAGCGCTGTTTGCAAGCCGGGATGAATGATTTCATCACCAAGCCGGTGCAGAGTCAGTCGTTAGCCCAGGCTTTGGCGCGCTGGCTGCCGGACAAAGACGACACAGTAAGGTGATTCATCACCACTCTTGACCCTAAAGGTCTTCTTCTCTTTGACCTTTAGGGTCTGTCTCAAAACTTTACACGTCGCCAGAAGAGAGATGCTTCGGGTTGTCTTTCTGTAATACTTTGTACCTTGCTATCTCAGGACGACAACCCTCAGCATGACAAATTGAATTATTTAGTGCGTA
>JBAXBF010000409.1:0-2942 GCA_037142095.1 Chloroflexota bacterium | reverse complement strand
GAGTGAGGATCGTCGATCGGGCGAATCACTTCTCGGTCGCGCACTGTAGCATTACGAATTGATTCTTTGAGCGATGTTCCGGAGACGGTCTTGCGTTCAAGATGTAAGGCGCCCGGAATCTTGTCAACCTCATTGAGAATGGCTGGTATGCCGCCCGCCCGATGCACATCTTCCATGTGCCATTGTCCCGATGGGCTGACTTTACAAAGGTATGGCACTCGATCTGAAATTTTGTTAATCTGTTCTAATGGATAATCGATACCGGCTTCGTGGGCAAAGGCGAGGGTATGAAGGACGGTGTTTGAACTGCCTCCCATTGCCATATCGAGCACAAACGCATCATCAATAGCTTCGCGGGTAACAATCTGACTTGGTGTCAGGTTCAGCTTGACCAGTTCCATAATTTGCTGGGCAGCCTGCATTGCCAGAGATAGTCGGTCGACGCTCTCAGCTAAAGCACTACCATTAAAAGGTAATGCCAAGCCAATTACTTCTAACAAGCAGTTCATCGAGTTGGCTGTAAATAAACCGGCACAAGAGCCGCAACCAGGGCAGGCATATTGTTCAAGTGTATGCAGCCGCTCTTCATTTATTTTTCCAGAACGGAACGCTCCCACACCTTCAAAGACCGAGATAAGATCAATCGATTGACCGTCTGGTGTTTTACCGGCAGCCATTGCGCCACCGCTGATGAAAATGGTTGGGATGTCCACGCGCAGGGCTGCCATGACCATACCGGGAACGATTTTGTCACAATTGGTGATACATACCATACCATCGAAGGCATGGGCAGAGATCATCGTCTCTACGCTGTCGGCAATCAGTTCGCGCGAAGGTAGACTGAATTTCATGCCAGCATGCCCCATCGCAATGCCGTCATCGACCCCGATGGTGTTGAATTCAAAAGGCACACCGCCAGCCGCACGTACGGCATCCTTGATGCGCTTGCCAAAATCTTGCAGGTGAACATGACCAGGGATAATATCTACGTATGAGTTGACGATTGCAATAAAGGGTTTATCGAAATCTTCCTCTTTCACACCAGTGGCGCGTAATAGAGCGCGGTGAGGCGCTTTTTCATACCCCTTTTTTATCGCATCCGATCTCATCATCAACCTCCGATTGCTCACTCCGAAAGATTGCCTGCCGGTTTTGAGGCTTATAAACCCCAAAATATGACTGTTGAATTAATCGCCAATAATAACACATAAACGGCATTTTTGGGAAGGGTTTAAACGAAGATTTGATAAAATAAAACAATAATAACAGAGAAACCGTTTCCAAACGACAACATCTTTGCTAAAGATGTATGGAAAGGAAAATATACCAAATAGGAAGAACGACAGTGAATCTTCTTTTACAACTCTTTCAAAATTGTGGTAGACTTAAAATATTACTATATATGGAGATTTATTATGGGTGAAAACACCCTGCTTTATAGCGACTTAAACAAGGTAACACAAGACGCTATCGATGCTATCAGTACAACAAACAACCCTGTCTTTATCATACAAGATAATTTACAGAAGACGGTTTTGTTGAGCTGTCTTTCCTATGAAAAGATGCTTGCTGGTGTATCTGTGGAAGGGGAACGAGCCCGCATCGAGGAACTAGAAGCAGCTTATATCCGTTTCCTGTTGTTAGCGGCAACAATAATGGATACCCATGAGTCATATCTTTCCGGGCATTGCGAGCGAGTGGCGATGCTCTCCTGCGCAGTGGCGGATGGGCTGGGCATGTCGGAACAAGAGATCAATGATTTACAACTGGCAGCGCTCTTACATGATATCGGCGAGATCGTCGTACCGGCTGATATCCTCCAAAAACCCGGTAAATTGTCAAAAGAAGAACTTGATATTATCCACCAACACCCGCGGGTTGGTGCGGAATTATTGGCTCCCATCCAAAATTATAAGAATATCGCCGAAATTATCTATTCCCACCAGGAGAAATTTAATGGTAGCGGCTATCCACGCGGTCTAAAAGGGGAAGAGATTCCAATGGGATCACGGATTATTTCCATCACCTCTACGTATGACGCGCTGACCAATCTCCGCCTGCATCGCGAAACAGGCAATCACGATCTGGCTATTGAAGAGATTCGGCGTTGCAGCGGCATTGATTTCGATCCACAAATCGTCGATGTCTTCCTGCGAATTTTCTAATAACGTTTCAAATCATCCTTTAATAACGATGAGCGGGCGTATACGGGCAACCCGCTGAGCGATTCCCGCGCAGCTCACCGTCTCGACAATAGCATCCACATCTTTATAGGCTGCCGGAGCTTCTTCCACTAAGCCAGAGATAGAACCAGACCTTAAATGAATCCCTTTTCCTTCTAGTGTTTGCCTTAATTCCTCGGCGCGTATACTTTTTTTTGCCTGATGGCGGCTCATCGTTCTTCCGGCACCGTGACAGGTGGATCCAAAGGATCGTTCCATTCCTTCTGCAGTACCCACTAAAACCCAGGATGCGGTACCCATGCTCCCTGGAACAAACACGGGCTGTCCGATGGAACGGTATTCTGCTGGAATATCGAATGAGCCGGGACCAAAGGCACGTGTTGCCCCTTTGCGGTGAACACAGACTTTTACTTGTTTACCATCAACCATGTGGGTTTCGATTTTACCAATATTATGAGCGACATCGTAAATTTGATGAAGCTGCCAGTTCTTTACTTTACCCGCCATTGTTCGTTCGAAGGCAAGCCGCACCTGATGCGTTAATATTTGGCGGTTGGCGAAAGCATAATTAGCCGCAGCGCGCATTGCAGCCAGATAATCCCGCCCATCCTCAGAATCAAGCGGCGCACAAACCAGTTCACGATCGGGTATTTTTATACCGTAGTGCTGGACCGCACCTTGCAGAGCTTGAACGTAGTCTGTACAGACTTGATGACCAAAGCCGCGTGATCCGGTGTGAATCTGGACTGCCAGGCAACC
>JBAXBF010000408.1:0-2952 GCA_037142095.1 Chloroflexota bacterium | reverse complement strand
ACGGCGCTCTGGAGAAACTCAACCTGAAATTCTTCGGACCCAATTTCGTGGCTCCTGAAGCACCCGCAGCCCCGGCAGCGGCGCCCGCCATCGAAGGCGGCGAGTTGAAAGTTGGTCTCGAAGCAGATATTGCTTCACTGGATCCAGCATTTAACTATGATTTTTCAACCGGACCCGTCGACAGCAACATCTGTGAAAACTTACTCAAGTTTGACGCCGATGGTAAAGCTGTACCCAATCTGGCAGAAAAAATCGAAGCAAAAGACCCACAAACTTATGTATTTACCATCCGCAAAGGTGTAACCTTCCAGGACGGTAGTCCAATGACAATCGATGATGTCATCTTCAGTCTGGAACGGACCAAAAATCCTGATGTTGCCGCATACGTAGGCTGGATGCTTGGAGACGTGGACAAGATAGAAAAGGTTGACGAACAAACCCTCAAGATCACACTGAAAGTCCCGGATTCCACCTTCCCTTACAAAGTAGCAACCACTGCTGGCGCTGTTATCAGCAAAGCCTATTTTGAAGCCCACAAAGATAGTTTTGGTAAACCTGATGGCGGTGTAATGTGCACAGGGCCCTTCAAATATGTCTCTTGGACTTCTGGCAATGAAATCATCCTGGAAAAGAATGCTAATTATTGGGATAAGCCAAATGGCGGTCCCTATGTCGACCGGATTGTATTTAAGATTTTATCCGAAGCGACCACACGTATCGCTGCTCTGCAAACCAATGAATTGGACATTATCTTAATGAAAATTCCTGGTGATCAAGTACCTGTCGCTCAGAAAATTGATACGATTAACCTCACTACGTCTGATGGATTCTGCATCGATGCCGCTGAATTTAATGTCCAACGCAAACCTTGGGATAATGCAAAATTACGCCAGGCAATCAACTATGCTGTAGATAAAGCCGGTGTGACCAAAAACCTATTAGGCGATACAGCAATGGTCGGAAAAGCCAGCGCAGTGATGCCTTCGCTCTGGTCGTTTGAGAAGGATACGTGGCAGGCTGCCTGGGATAAAGTACCTGCATACGAGAAAGACCTCGATAAAGCCAAGAAATTACTGGAAGAATCAGGTGTAAAGCCAGAAGATATCAACGGTAAAGAAATCATGGTTGATGACAATCCAACCCGTATGGGTCAGGCGCTTGCCATTCAAGCTGCTGTGGCTGAATTGGGTCTGAAACTAGAAATCAAGAAGGTTACCCCCCAGGAATTAAACAGTGCAACCTTCGGTGCAGCCCGCGAATATGATATCTCAGTACAAAACTGGTGTGCAGACTACGCTGACCCGGCTGCTAATCTGGTCCCATTATTCCATTCCAAGAATGCTGGTGACGGTGGCGCGAATTACGCTAACTATAAGAATCCTGAAGTGGATAAACTTCTGGATGAGCAGTCGAAGGTCATTGACACTGCCAAGCGTACTGAATTAATGATTCAAGCGCAGGCGCTCATTGCTGAAGATTCCCCCTGGATTGTCTTCGATTATCCGAAGATTCCTATGGCGTTGAGTAAAACCTTTACTGGTTTCTCTATTAACCCGAGTTGGTCATGGCAATCATTTGCTAAAGACATAACAAAAGTCCAATAATCATATCTATCATAATATACGCCGCACCTAAAAAGGTGCGGCGTATATATTCACCCCAATATGCTCCGTTACACGATTAAACGCATCCTCACCCTTATCCCTATTCTTTTTTTCGTCTCATTTGTAACTTTTGAGATGGTACGGCTGACTCCTGGCGACCCGGCACTCATCATGGTTGGTGGGCATGCTGTCTCGCCTGAAGCACTTAAAAACATCCGCGTTAAATATGGGCTTGACCGCGACCCGATCAGCCAATATGTGATGTGGATGGGAAACATCCTGCATGGAGATTTCGGTGAGAGTTTCAGGCTCAAACAAAAAGTAAGTAATCTCATCCTTGCCCGTTTACCTCTCACTGTAAAACTTATCGCCCTGAGTACGGTGATATCAACCATCCTTGCCCTTCTCTTGGGTATCCTCTCAGCTCGCTATAAAAATAGTATTATTGATTATCTTGCTTCTCTGATTGGTCTGATCGGCGTATCTTCACCGGTTTTCTTCAGTGCAGTGGTGGGCATGTTAGTATTCGGTTTATGGCTTAAATGGTTACCCACCTTCGGGGCTGGCAAGGGATTATGGGACGAAATACACCATCTTATCCTACCAGCCGGCGTACTGGCACTCAGCATGCTAGCCCTTACTGCACGAATGACCCGTTCAGCAATGTTAGAGGTCTTCGGGAGCGACTACATCGAGGCAGCTCGAGCTAAGGGTTTGCCAGAGTCCACGATCATTTTCAAACATGCATTACGGAACGCCCTTATTCCTGTTTTGACAGTTGCCAGCCTGCAAATGGGTTTCTTATTGGTTGGCAGCGTTCTCGTAGAATACACGATGGGATTAGGAGGAATAGGCAGCCTCGTCACGGATGCCATCCAATCTCGAGATTATCCTGTCATCCAGAGCACTGTTCTGGTCTTAGTTGCCGCATACGCACTTATTAATCTTATTACCGATCTTCTTTACGCAGTTATCGACCCACGGATCCGCTATGAATAAACGCAATTTTTGGCAATCTCCTTTCTTTCGTAACCGATTGGCAATCGCCTCGGGATTCATCTTACTCGCTTTGCTCTTTATGGCTCTCGCCGCAGCGCTAATCGCCCCAATTGATCCTGCAAAACAGGACATGGGCGCCTCACTCAAACCACCAAGCAGCACACACTGGCTTGGTACCGACAAAATGGGACGAGACACCTGGAGCCGGATAGTTTATGGAACACGCCCGACTTTGGCTGGTGCCTTACTTGTCGTTTTGATCTCGGAAATAATTGGCATTCCGCTGGGTTTAATCTCCGGTTATTATGGCGGCAGGGTAGATAATATCATCATGCGCGCCCTTGATTTA
>JBAXBF010000407.1:0-2960 GCA_037142095.1 Chloroflexota bacterium | reverse complement strand
CGCGTTCGCGTTCACGTACAATGGATGTTGCCGTTAGAATCGTCGTCAAGAATTGCAGAATCTGACCGATCAACGCCGGAATCATGTAATACGCGCTCACTAAACCAGGATTGTACCAGACCTGAGTACGGACATCGATAGGGGCACGGATAACATTACTCAAACCGCGCTTTTCTAAGCGCTCCATCATAATTTTGGTTGCCTGGGTTTGCCCGATCATTGTCGCAGCAGCCAGGGCGGTACTTGCAACCGTAGGATCAGAACCATCCAGCACAAATGCGACCTGCGCTGTGCGTCCAGTGCCAAGCGTTCTTCCATACCCTGGAGGGATGATAATACCAGCCCGAACGGAATTATTATCGATCAAAATACGCAATTCATCTTCTGAAGAAACGACATAGGTCAGTTTAAAATAATCGGCTGCCTCATAGACATCGATCAGCCGCCGCGAAGCAGGTGATTGATCCTGATCAAAGACTGCCAGATCGATATTACGCACATCATTCGTGGCAGCATATCCCAATAGAAACAACATCACGACGGGTATGACAAAAGTCAGAGCAAGTGTCCGTGGATCGCGGACAATTTGGATAAATTCTTTACGGATGAGACTGAGCAGACGTTTATACACTGTTAGCTCCAATGATTATTCGATGGACGGAAACTCGCTGTAATCGTAGCATAAATAGAATCGTTCGTCAACTTTAAAATTTGGAAGTAAACTGGTGCTTTTATGAGAGATTGCATAAATTACGGTATAATCAAGTCAGCCAAGGGAACGAATGAACCATCATAATTCCCAATATCAGGCTATGACAGGATCGTTTAATCGTTGCCTTTATGACAAAAAAAAGAATATTTATCAGCGCCGACCACGGTCTGGCGATTGTCTATTTTTTACAATCCGATGTGATACCAACACTGTTGAAATCAGGCGTCGAAGTTATCCTGCTGACAGATGAAGCTCTCTTGGATAAAATCCAACAGCGCTTTGGACAGCCAGGATTGATCTTCGAGAGTCTGCGTCTTAAACAAGCCCAAACTTATTTTCAAAAAGAACAGCCTGCAATTCAATGGTGGCTCGATTTCCTGCGACGAGCAGGGGCTTCCAACCATATTAACCTGGAAGCCGTTGACAGTTACATTCACCAGGTGGAAGCTGAAGCCCACACACGGCGGCGAGTTCTCTTTCCTGCGATGAAGGGTGTAACCCAAATCATGAGACATTCAAAGGAAGCGCGTCGCATGATCGTCCAGGCACAGGATCGCTTCACGACCAATATTTATGCGGATTTATTTCAACGCTACCAACCAGATTGGGTCATCGCCAGTACACCTGGGTGGCGTTATGACCGCTATATCCTGCGTGAGGCAGCCGCGCGGAACATCCCTAACGCAGCCGTCATTGTAGGTTGGGACAATACAAGCAGTTACAGCCTGCCAGGGGCGAAAATGGAAACGATCACCTGTTGGTCTGAAATTCAAAAGCAGGAATTATTGGATGGCTCCGATTGGAAAGAAGAAAGTATCCATATCAGCGGCATCCCATCTTATGATGGTTATTTCCGCCGCGAATGGGTGATGCCGCGTGAGGAATATTTCCGCCATCATAATCTTGACCCGCAGCGCAAACTCATTGCCCATGCTTGCAGTTTTGTAAGTTTCTCACCCAATATCCAGAACATCGCAGCGCTGGCACATCTGGTGGCAGAAGACAAACTGGCTATGCCTTCCCAACTCCTTGTGCGTCTTCATCCAAACCATTTTATGGATGTAAAACGCTTTGCTAATGAACGAGAGGCTATACGCAGATTGGCGAAAGAATTACCGCACGTGCACGTTGTCGAACCAGTGCCGTTGGGCGGCTCATTAGGCTACTATTCAGGAGAAGACATGCCAGAGAAATCCTCCATGATGGCGTATGCTGACATATTCACAACCGTATATTCCACCATGCTGGTCGAAGCAAGCATCCATGCCCGTCCAGTCGTGAGTGTGTGCATCGATTCGCCTGTTGGCTGGCCGGGAAAATATACTTTACCCCTCTCTAAGATCGGCGGTTGGCCTACTCATTCACGCTTCTTGCAATCTGGTTCAGGTAAAGTGGCACAGAATGAAATACAGCTTAGTGAAATATTAAATCACTATCTGGAACAACCTGATGCAAATATCAATGAACAGCATAACTTTATTGAACGTGAATGCACCTTCACCGATGGCAGCGCAGGCAAAAGAACAGGGGATTATCTACTCTCCCTGCTTCAATAGTTCTGGTCTTTACTATTTATTTGATTATCATCTCAGGTAACTGATTGGAGTAATTATGATTCATTCTATTTTAGACCGCCTGATATTTGCCGGGCGAGTGCTGATAAAGGGGATACCATCCAATACCAACGGCAAACAAATAGATATTTTTGACATCCCACCGATTTCACCCGAAGAAATTGCGGAAGCAAAAATCTTCTTCCCTCGTGAAAAATTTTTTATCTTTGGGCATGCCCGCTCGGGTACAACGCTATTAACCCGCCTCGTTCGCCTTCATCCAGATGTATACTGCAACTATCAAGCGCATTTCTTCAGCCGTGCGCCCTTACTCCAGTCTCTCGTTACAGATCCGGAAGTCAGAGCCTGGCTCACTCGCCGCAGTAATCGCTGGAACCGCGGCAAAGATCTTTCACCAGTCGTCCTGCGCGCCGTAGCCGACTACATCATGGAGCGCGACGCACACCAAGCAGGAAAAAGGATTGTAGGAGATAAAAGCCCGAACAGCCTGCTGGATGGCAAGGCAGTCCGCCTCCTGCATCAAATTTACCCTGATGCACGCTTGATCTTCATCGTACGCGATGGGCGCGATGCAGCCCTATCACACCGTTTTCAAGCCTTTATCGACTCTCCACAGCATTTATCAAAAGCCGATCTACAGATTCGAGATGATTTCATGGCTAACCCTGATCCTT
>JBAXBF010000406.1:0-2966 GCA_037142095.1 Chloroflexota bacterium | reverse complement strand
AACGGCTTGGAAGCCCTGCATGCCCTGGAGATGCAGCCCTACGACCTGGTGCTGATGGATGTGCAGATGCCGCAGATGGACGGGTTGGAAGCCACCCAGCATATTCGGGATGCCCAATCGAAGGTCCTCGATCACGAAATCCCGATCATCGCCATGACCGCTAACGCCATGCAGGAAGACCGTGAGCGCTGCATTCAAGCCGGGATGAATGACTACGTTTCCAAACCCATCGATGCCCAGTCATTAGCCCAGACGCTGGCGCGCTGGCTTCTGGACAAAGATATGGAGGGCAAATGATCTATACTCCCGATATATTCCCCGTGTTGGTTGCCGCCGTGGTTTTTATCTGGATGGCATTCAATGCCATCCAATTTAAGAATGTACCGACCGCCCGTCTTTTCAGCGTGTTCGTGTCACTTTTGGCGTTCTGGGAACTCAGCCAGGTTTTTTATCTCCTGACTCCTTCCCTCGAATTGAAGTTTATTTTGTTAGAACTGCGCGCAGCCACCAACGGCTTCATCCCCCCCCTGCAACTGGCGATGGCGCTGGCTTACACCGGACGCTCCCAATGGCTCACCCGTAAACGTTTTGGGCTGATTCTGATCATACCGGTTATGACGGCTGTCTTAGCCTTAAGCAGCCGTTTTCACAAACTCTACCGCTATGATTTTCACTGGGATATGTCAGGTTCAACCCCAGTCCTGCTCCAAACCAATGGGATTGGATTATGGCTTATAATGGCATATTCCCTGCTTTTGACCTGCATCACTTTGGGACTCTTGTTCGGTGCGCTGAGGCAGCGCACTTTATCCGTGCGGAATACACTGATCCTCTTCACCGTCTGCTTAATCCCGATTACGGTGGTTTTTCTTGCCAATCTGGGGGTGGCATTCTTGAGCGGCGCAAATACCGGCATGATCGCGATTATTATTGTTGGCTTGCTCTATAGTTGGGGGTTGCTGCGTTACCAGTTGTTTAGCCCGGCACCCCTGGCGCGTAGTCTCATCATGGAAAATATCGCCGATCTGGTGATTGTCCTGGATCTTAACGACCAGATTGTGGACTTCAACTCGGCGGCGCGGGATGCCTGTGTTCTTTCGCAACAAGCGCTTGGCAGGCTGCCGGATTGCTTGGCGCCGGATTGGGCGGATTTTTTCCGTTGTTTCCAAGAAATGTCAAATTACAAAGGGAAGGTTACGCTCGCGGTAGGTGAAACAGAGCGCAGCTATGAACTGACCATTTCGCTGATCCGCAATGAGCATAACCGTCCCGCCGGACGCCTGTTTCTACTGCATGATTTCACCGAGCGCAAGCACGCCGTAGATGCCCTGCGTTCCAGTGAACAGCGCTTTCGCCTCTTGTCCGATAATGCCCCGCTGGCGGTGGTGGTTACCGGTATGGAAACTGGCAAAGTATTGTATGCCAACCCGCGCCTTGCTGATCTTTTCGGAATTCCGCTTGAACAGGCTACGGGAACGCACGTACTTGCCAATTTCGTTGACTCTCAGGATGCGGAGCGTTTCTTTGATCTGGTGCGCCGCGAAAACAAGGTTTCAGACTTCGAAGCCTGCCTTAAGAAAGGCGATGGGAGTGATTTTTGGGCGGCGTTGACTGCCAATATTTCTATCTTCGATGGAATGCCCGCAATTCACACCACCATCATCGACATCAGCGAGCGCAAGCAAGCCGAGGAAGTCTTACGCCAGAGTGAAACCCGCTTCCGCATGCTGGTGGATAACGCCCCGCTGGCGATCAGCGTGGTTGATCTGGAAACGAGTGAAGTGTTGTATGCCAACCCGCTGATGACTGTCCTTTTCGAAATGTCCATTGAGCAACTGCTGGGAAGCAGCATCCGCGATCGTTATGTCAATAAACTGGAAGACCAGGGGCATTTCCTGCGCTTTCTGCGGGCGCAAGACCAGGTGAACAGCCTGGAAGTGGGAATGCAAAAAGGCGATGGACGCAATTTCTGGGTGGCGGTTACTTCGCTTATTTCCAATTATGAGGGGCGTCCGGCGATTTACTCGGCTTTCGGTGACATCACCGATCGCAAACAAGCAGAAGAGCAACTATATCAAATTAACGCCGAATTGAAGGAACAAACAGAGGTCGCCAGGCAGATGGCTGAAAACGCAAAAAAAGCCAACCAGGCAAAGAGCGAGTTCCTGGCAAACATGAGCCACGAAATCCGCACGCCTTTGAACGGCGTGATCGGGATGACCGGCTTGCTGCTGGATACCCTTTTAAATGAAGAGCAGCGCCAGTACACGGATGTGATTCACGCCAGCGGCGAGACGCTCCTGGCTTTGGTGAATGACATCCTCGATTATTCCCAGATAGAAGCCAGAAAGTTGGAGCTGGAAATGCTGGACTTCGACCTGCCGCGGCTGCTGCAGGATTTTGGGGAGGTGATGGTGATCCGCGCCCAAAGGAAAGGACTGGGGCTGCGCTGTGCTGCTGACCAGGATGTGCCGGGCTTATTGCGCGGCGATTCAGGACGTCTGCGCCAGATTCTGACCTACCTGGTGAGCAATGCCATCAAATTTACCCAGCACGGGGAGGTAAGCATCCGCGTTACGAAGCAGACTGAAACGAAGGACGATGTTTCCCTGCGTTTTGCGGTGGGCGATACTGGCATCGGCATCCCGCCGGATAAACTTGGCACGCTCTTCAATAAGTTCACCCAGGTGGATGGCTCGACTACCCGCCAATACGGCGGGACAGGCTTGGGGCTGGCGATCGCGAAGCAATTGGTGGATTGGATGGGCGGCGAAATCGGGGTGGAGAGCGAAGAAGGCAAAGGCTCCGAATTCTGGTTCACAATCCGCCTGCAGCGCCAGGCTGTCATATCTCCGCCTGTTCCGGTGCCGCTCGTTCCAAATGGCATGCCGCCCGCCATGCAACCTGATAGGCGCATCCTGCTGGTGGAGGATAACATCATCAATCAGAAGGTGGCATTGGGCATC
>JBAXBF010000405.1:0-2986 GCA_037142095.1 Chloroflexota bacterium | reverse complement strand
AGGCTGTAAAGATGATTTATTATAGCATAATTCATTACACTATTGTTTTATTTTATTGAGGAATTTTAAGCAATTACTAGGGAATCGAATTTAGAATACAGGATATCAAGTATGATGCTTGATATCCAGGATTATTCCTACCTGCCACGAAAACCAAGCACAGTCCAGGGTGTACGCAGCAAGATAATAATATCCAACCACAGGTTGCGGTGCTTGATGTAATAGAGGTCATATTCTAGTTTGACCATTGTTTCTTTGACAGTTGCTACATACCCATAATTTAATTGTGCCCATCCGGTGATGCCTGGCTTGACCAGCAGACGAGCGCGATAAAAGGGGATGGTTTTCTGCAAAGATTCTACCAGTTCGGGACGTTCAGAACGCGGTCCCACCAGACTCATTTCTCCACGCAGGACATTAATAAACTGGGGTACCTCATCAATATGAGTCTTACGGAGGATTTTTCCAATCCGGGTAACCCGGTCATCATTTTCTTCTGCCCATTTAGGGGAGCCATCTGCTTCTGCATCCTTGCGCATCGTACGGAACTTAAACATATAATAAGGCTTGCCGCCGTGTCCCGATCGTACCTGCCGATAAAAGATGGGTAGACCGTTGTCGATCAAAATCGCGATTGCCACAAAGGGAAATAGAAGCGCGAGAAATAATGTACCCGCCAAACCCCCCGCAATATCCAATAGGCGTTTAGCAAGCTGGTAAAACAGGCTTACTCTCGCCTCTTCTCCAAAAGAGCGTATTATCCAGTTAGCATCAAGGTGTTGGATGGGAACACGGTTGAGCAGTTCTTCATAAACGGAAGGCATATTGATAATCTCAACCCCCATTTCCTGAGCATCCAACAACGACTGGAACATCTGACCCCGCACCTCACCAAGGATGGAAACCAGAATATCTGTTACCCGTTCTTGAATGACAACATCCAGCAAACATTCACTATTGCCAAGAACCGGGCAATTCTCCAGGACATTGTTGATTTTTTCAGGATCATCGTCAATAACGCCCACGAGATGAAACGGTGGCGGATTGACGCTGTTCATCACTTGAAGCATCATCCGCCCTGTATATCCTGCCCCAACCATTAAAACGCGGCGCATCATGAAGTTTTGGGTTGCCAGGTAACGTAGAAACAGAAAACGCCAGCCTAATGTTAGTAAGGAAGCCGCAATGAAGAATCCGGCTGCACCACGCCGCGGGATCATTGCTTTGGGGTTATCTGTGACTGCAAAAAAGATCAAGAGATAAACTCCAAATCCGATGAGCGTTGCTGTGCCAACACCTTTGATAGTTGTCCGCCATTCTCCTGCGCGATGAACGTCATATAAATCTAATAATAAAATCATCCAGATAACAGGTAGAAAGAAGAACCATTCCGGAACGCGAAGGCGCAAAAACTGGACGGAGAATCCGAGCCAGTTATCACCAATACCCCAAAGATAGAGTCCGATTGATAAAGATATAATCGAGACAATGAAGTCACCCAAAACCAGGATAACTCGTCTTTCGGCAGGGCGAAAACGCCAGGTTTCACGGGGTGCTACATACTTTTTCGTTTCCATAATTTGAGCCGCTTATGTTATTAATAACAATGTTATGACGGTGTGCACATAGACCATAGAAAACCACTACCCCAGAAAATATGCATGGTTATCACCGCTAAATGGAAACCAAATATTAATGCGGGATCACGGCGTTTGGCTGATACGCTGATTGCCGTCATCAACAAAATGATCCCATACAATCCGATCTCTACTGCCAATAACCAAACCGCTAATGTGTAGAATATACTTATTATTCCTAAAAAGACCAGACTGAGAACAAAAAGAGGGGGGAGCGCTTGCCGCCAGCGTAAGGTTCTTGGATAGCGGCGCAGCATCCGCCATTTCCACGAACCGTATCGCCAGTATTGTTGCGCAAGATCACGAAAAGTAGAACGGGCAAAATAAGTTGAGCAAATCTTTGGGTCGAGCCAAATTTTTCCACCCGATTGGCGAATACGCGTATTGAATTCGTAATCTTCATTAGCCAACAATGTCTCATCGAAATCACCGATGCGATCAAATAGGCTCTTATGATACGAACCAAATGGGACAGTATCCACCCACTGGGGTTGTGTGGTATGCCGGTAATGTGCATCTCCCACACCAAGCGGGTGTGCTGCGGCGGCGGCGATGGAACGCGCCGCCCATCCCTCCCCGCCAGGCTGAATGTCCCAAACGCCGCCTACGTTATCTCCCAAGTCCTGTTCTAAAGCAGCCACACAACGTTCCACATAATCCGGACGCGGTATGGAATGCGCATCCATACGTACAATAAATTCGCCTTGGGCACTCTTCAACGCCTGATTAAAAGCAGAAGGGATTGTTCTTTTGACATTTTCGACCACCCGTACGGTCAATTCAGGATGCGCCTGGGAAAAAGTTTCAATCTCCGCCCGCGTACTGTCTGTGGACATGCCATCAGCGATGATAACTTCCACCTCTTGGCGGGGATATGTTTGATGATAGATAGCTCCTAAGAGCAGAGGAATGGTTGACTGCTCGTTGAAGCAGGGCACAACCACAGAAACTCTAATCATCAATTACCAGAGCCACAGCCTCGATCTCTACATTAGCGCCTTTTGGCAGCGCGGCTACCTGAACCGTGGAACGCGCCGGAAAATCCTGCGTGAAAAATTCACCATAGATGGCGTTCATGCGCGCAAAATCGCCCATATCTTTGAGAAAGACAGTGGTTTTAACAACCTGGTCGAGTCCTGAGCCAGCAGATTCTAATACGTTCCTTAAGTTGGTAAGTACCTGGCGAGTTTCGGCTTCGATTCCTCCGCTTACAATTTCATTGGTCTGTGGATCTAAACCAACCTGACCTGCGGTATATACATGACAGCCACTCCGAACGGCGACCGAATAGGGTCCCAGTGCCTTGGGTGCCTTGTTACTTGTGATTATTTGTTTTTTATGTGACATTA
>JBAXBF010000404.1:0-2991 GCA_037142095.1 Chloroflexota bacterium | reverse complement strand
TCCGCGCTCAACCAGCCGGGCTTGGCGTCGATCCCCAACAGTGCCTCTTTCCATAGCTCTTTATATTGGGGTGGGGCAACATAAATGTAATCAAACGTGCGGTCAGGCGTCGTGGTGAGCATGATTATGGCATTGCGCTGAACGACTTCGGCGTTACGTGCCAGGTTGGTATGCGCCAGGTTAGCGCGCACGGTTTCCACCGCAGCGCGATGGATATCCACGAAACGCACATACCCGGCGCCGCAGCTCAATGCCTCGATCCCGACGCTGCCCGTACCGGCAAACAAATCCAGCAGACTGGCGTCCTTGATATCGGCCCCCAGGATGTTGAAGAAGGCTTCCTTAACGCGGTCAGTAACCGGGCGGGTAATCTCCCCGGGTACCGGTTTAAGCTGTCTGCCGCGTGCGCTGCCCCGAATGACTCGCATGTTTTCAGGATTTCTTCTCTACGCTATTGCGGACTGCCATCAAGTTGCCGTGCGAGGCGGTGATGGGTGTTACACAGCCGGTGCCCAGGATAAAGCGCTTTCCAGCCGTTTGCTGGATAGCCGCATGTGCCTCAACCTGAACTTCCTGCGGGCTGCCCATGACGATGGTTTGCCACTGCCGCAAACCGCCGCAAACGGCACCTTTCCACGTTTTTTGGGCTTCTGCCAGAGATGGGCTGGTTTCCTGATCGTGCCAGTTGATGACCTGCAGCGGGTAATCCTGGAAGAGATGGAACATGACCTCATCTCCATGCAGATGTAGTACGTTAAGCCAACAGCCATGGATCGCTTCGAGTACCTGCAAATCCATTGCGCGTCCAAAAGTGGTATATTCTTGTTCAGACAGCAAGCCATATTGGGCGTGCTGCACCGCATAAAACACACCTGCGATACCGGTCTTCCTGGCTTCTTCGATGAAGCGTTGCGAAGTTTCGGCGATGGTGCGCAGCCCCGCCAGCACCGCATCCGGATAACGGCGCAGATGCACGATCAGGGTATCCCTGCCAACCATGTTCTTTGCTTGGGACAACGGGTTGAATATTGTCTGAATGACGGGCACATCCGGTCCGAGGGCGGCGATGATCTTATGCAGGCTGGCGATCTGTCCGCCCAGCCAGCCGCTGCGCGGGTCAAGCGGCTTCAATCGTTCCCAATCCTGCGGCTCGCGGATGGGGAATTGAGTGTAAGCGCGCACCCCTTCCGTATCCCCGCGCCACTCATCGCGTACGCCCCAATCCTGCAGACAAAAGGACGAAGACGGGGTCACTTTAACGAAGTCAAAGTCGTAACTCCGTTGAAAATGGACGACCGCGGCTGCCAGACCATCCGGCGTCTGGTCATCGACTGGAAAATGGCGCCACAAAGCCACCGGTGGGCGGTCCAATGCTCCACCCGACAGGCAGGCTTCCAAACGTTCACGGTGAGTCAGAGTTGTCATATATTCTCCTATAAGATGTTATCTTTCTTGATATGATCTAATCGTCAAATTACGTGCTGATTCAAATCTTCCAATGCGGTTAAATCTGATACTGCTGCTTCCCATGCCCTGTAATCCTGTTCGACTGAAAAAGAAAATGGGTCTGGGATCACACCGGATTGTCACTTTTCTTCAAATTCGGTGAAAGGTGCACCGTATTTCTCTTCGAACGTGGCAATTTTTGCCCTGACAGATTCAAATCGCAAGTGATTCATCTCAGTTTACCTTGGTTTCCTCATATTTTATTATACCTCAGAAACGAACCGAACAAAAATTTTATCTTGCTCTTACTGTCATTCCTATTTTTGTTTTGTATAATCCCCATCACAATATTAAATTAAATATCGAAAATATTATTGACTTTATTTTCTCTAAGATATATAATCAAATTAGCACTCAAAATCCTTTAGGAATTCTTTCCTGAGTTATTTTCCCTGCACCCATTGTCAAAATACATTATCCACGCAGGGATTCTGTTTACAAAGTGAAGTTCATTTGTCCAGGTGGTTTCCTCATGGTTAAATTTTGGGGTATGTTCAGATGGAATAAGAAACACGATATTCGCCTGAGTTTTGGGTTATAAGATATTAATCGCCAATCGAGGTTAAAGATGAACAATTATGCTGGTCGGTTTGTTATGGTTGCCTTAATTCTATTTGTGGCTTCTTTTTTTTCACCAATAAATGCCAAAGGTGGAAAGGTGATATCTCATAAGATAGTTGCTTTATCTTCCCCAACGCCTCTTGCGTCTCCATCATGCACTGGTACTGGTAAAACGTGGCGATCTTTGAAAGATGATATGTTAGAGATGTGTGTTCCAGAAGGAAAATTTGTAATGGGATCGTCTCCCAAAGAATTAGATCAAGCCATGAAGAAATGTAAATTCTGTAATATTGACCAACTCAAGAGTGAAGCACCGCGCCATCTTCTTCAGTTGGATGCTTTTTGGATGGATAAAACTGAAATTACGAATGGTATGTATGGCAAATGTGTACAGGCCGGGGAATGCGAAAAACCCGGTTGTAAATATTATGATTTGCCCAAGTATGCCAAGTATCCGGCAGTATGTGTGACCTGGCAGCAAGCGCAAGATTATTGTCAATGGGCGGGTGGTCATTTACCGACAGAGGCTGAATGGGAAAAGGCAGCCCGCGGTGCTGAAGGACGAATTTATCCATGGGGAGGAGATAGTTCTCAGGCAAAGGCGAATTATTGGGGTTCTCCTGGGTATTGCAGCAATACGATTAAACCAGTAGGCAGTTATTTGTCAGGTGCCAGTCCTTATGGCGTATTGGATATGGCGGGTAATGTGGCTGAGTGGACACAAGATTGGTATAACGCAAATTATTATCAAGATTCCCCTGTATTAAATCCGCAGGGAGCGCAAAAAGGGAAAGAACGAGTCCTCCGCGGAGGAGCCTATTGTTTCTCTGATAATGATATTCGCTCTGCTCGGCGTGCCTATAGCGAACCTAATGTTCGTTTTGATATCGTTGGATTTCGCTGTGTACGAAACCCTTAATAATA